>JANWLQ010000126.1 GCA_025450725.1 Terriglobales bacterium | reverse complement strand
GATTGACCCCTCCGACCCCAACCATCTCCTCATCGGCGGCGATGGCGGCGTCTCCATCTCCTATGATCGCGGCGAGACCTGGCTTTTCCGCAACGACATGCCGATCGGCCAGTTCTACGCCCTCTCGACCAGCTTCGGCCCCGCACCCTACCTCATCTGCGGCGGACTGCAGGACAACGGCAACTGGTGTACCCCTTCCGCCAGCCATCTCAGCGTCGGTCTGTCCAACGGAGACAGTTTCAACATCGGCGGTGGCGACGGCATGTACGCCACCTTTGACGGCAACGACCAAACCCTTCTCGTCAGTTCGCAAAACGGCAATACGAATCGCCTGACCCTGCCCTCGTTCCAACGTCAAAGCATCACCGTCAGCAGCCCGGCGGCCGTTTCCGCCCAGCCCGGCGAACCCGCGCTGCGCTGGTACTGGACGGCTCCCATCCTTGTCTCCCACTTCTCTCCCCAAGTCATCTACACCGCCGCGAATCGCATCTTCCGCTCCCCCGATCAAGGCCGCACCTGGCAGCCCATCAGCCCCGATCTCACCGCCCAAATCAACCGCGATCAGTTAACGATGATGGGAGCGCCCATCCCCGCCCACGCGTTTTCCAAAAACGACGGCCAGGATAACTTCAGCGCCATCACCGCCCTCGCCGAGTCGCCGCTCGACGCCAAGCTTCTCTACACCGGCGCCGACGACGGCACGCTCCAGGTCACCCGCGACGGCGGCGCGCACTGGACCAACTTGACCCACAACCTCACCGGCCTGCCGCCCATGAGCAACGTCAGCAGCATCGTTGCCTCACAGTATTCGGCCGCGCGTGTCTACGCCACGTTCGACGCCCACTTCAACGACGACTACCATCCCTACGTTTTCGAAAGCGACGACTATGGCGCCACCTGGCGCGCCATCGCATCCGGACTCCCCGAGAGTTCCGTTCACCGCCTCCGTGAAAACCCCGACCATGAGGATTTTCTCGTCGCCGGTCTGGAGGATGGCGTCTACTGCTCCCGCGATCGCGGCCAGCACTGGGAGGTCCTCGATCCCGACATGCCGCCCATGCCCGTCTACGATCTCGTCTACCAGGCTTCAACCCACGACCTCGTGCTCGGCACCCACGGCCGCGGCATCTGGGTCTTCGACCACTTTGGCGCCCAGGCCGCTCTCACCCCGGCCATGCTTTCCGGCCCTGCCCAACTCCTACCCACCCCGCCTGCGCACCGTGAAACGATTTACACGCCTCAGGCTTGGTACGGCGCCGGGGAATTCTTCGCCCCCAATCCCGCCTCCGGCGCCGATATCAGCTTCGTGCTCCCGCCCACGGCGAGCGGTGAAGCGACTGTCTCGGTTAACGATTCCGCCGGCCAGCTTGTGCGTGATTTCCATGTCACCGCCAAACCCGGTCTCAACCACGTCATGTGGGATCTTCACTACAACCAGGCCGGTCCCACCGCCGCTCCTGGCCGCTATGCGGTCAAGCTCGCGGTCGGCGCCGCGCCCGCCGTCACCGGCTCGTTTGAGATCGTTCCCGACCCGGCTTCGACCCTCAGCCCTGCCGATGCCGCCCGCCGTCAGACCGAACTGATGGCCGCCTACCGCTTGGCGCTTGATCTCGCCCCCGCGCGCGAAGCCGCTAATCTCGCGATTGAACAATTGACCGCCCTACGCCCCTTCGCCGCCGATGCCGCCGCCGCGGTGGCGCAGCTCACGCCCGCGGCCGGTGAACTTGCCCGCCTTACCGCACAAGCTTCCTCCCTGCAGCGCGCCATGGACGGCTACGAAGGCCTTCCCACCGCCCAGCAGAGCGAGCAACTCGCAACCTTACGACAGCAGGCGCATGCCGCCGTGCTCGATCTCAACCTCCGCCTCGCCGCCATTCACATCGCCCCGCAATGGCACGCGCCGCCCCCACTCAATGTCCCCGCTTCCGGCTCACTATGACAAAATAACGAGGATGGTGGGCCATCCCCCCGGTGCCGCGGAACCAGTTTATTTCGGCGTGCGCTGCCCCTGCGGGGCCTATCTCGTCTTCGAAGAGGTGCGTGGCGACCCCCAGCGCGCCCACTCCGACCGGCTCGACCAGCCGGCCTGGGTCATTTGTGATGCCTGCGGCACCGAGCGTCAATACTTTAAGCGCGACCTCATCCAATTCACCTGGCCCCCCGCCCCGTCAATTTTTTGACGTGGTCGGGCATGGCGATTGCGGCCGGCAGCACCGGGTCGGCGATCGCGGCGCCATACGTCGCGGTGACGGGTACCACCCCGGCCCAAATCGGCAGCGCGTAATCTTCCGCTTCGTCTTTGGGCGGTCCGGTGCGAATCTTGGCGCTGGCTTCAGTCAGGGGCAGAGCTAACACCTTGGTCGCCTTCAACTCCTGCGCCGTGGGCAGCCGCGCCGCCTGCCAGCGCCCTTTTAAAATCTGCTCGCTGATGATTTCCAGTGCCTCCATTTTTTCGCCCTCCGTTGCCAACTCCCGCGCCCGCCCGAAAATCATTACCGAGCGATAGTTCATCGAGTGGTGGAACATCGAACGCGCCAGCACCAGGCCGTCCAGCAGCGTCACCGTCACGCAGGCCTCGATCGGCTCTCCCGCCAGCGTGCGCAGCATGTGGCTCGCCGCCGAGCCATGCAAATACAGCATCTCCTCCTTTCGCCCGTAGGCGGTCGGGATCACCACCGGGCAACCGTCAGGGCCGGTAAACCCCACATGGCACAAATAGGCCGCGTCCAAAATCGCATGCACCGTCTCCCGGTCATAGGCGCCCCGCGCCGGCAGCCGCCGCACCTGCGTCCGGGCGGAGGGTGGTGGAGTCAAATTCTGCATCGCTTCAGAATACAAGCTATTCTAAGGAGGTATGAAGCTCCTGCTTGCTTCCCTCATCGCGTTGGCAACCTTGGGTGCCGCCGCCTTCTCCGCCACGCCCGCGCAAGACCCGGTGGCCGGCAACCCCAAAGCGGCGGTGCGCGTCATCATCTACCAGGATCTCGAGTGCCCCGACTGTGCCCGTTGGCATGGTGTGCTGCAGAACCAGACGATCCCCCGCTTCGGTACCCAAGTCGCTTTCGAGTTCCGCGACTTCCCCTTGCCCCAGCACTTGTGGTCCTTCAACGCCGCCGTATTGGCCCGCTTTTTCGATACCAAGGCGCCGCGCATCGGCATGGCCTGGCGCGACTACTGCTTCGTCCACCAAACCGACTTTACCCCCGACAATCTGCTGGACAAGGCCGCCGCCTGGGCCGCGCCCTATGGCATTCCTCGCGCCCAGCTCGAGCCCGTTTTCTCCCGCGCCGATTTATTCGCCCTCGTCCAAGCCGACCAGCAGCGTGGCAAACGCGACAACGTCCAGCACACCCCCACCGTGCTGGTGGACGGCGTCGAAGCCCAATCGCCTGAACAACTCGAACAAATGCTCAGCCGCGCCACCGCCAAATAATCCCGCTCCCATTTTTAAACTCCTCTCCCCGTCGCGCCGGCTGTCCCTTTCGGTCCCTCCGCTCCATTTTCCCCCCTCGCGCCTTACTCCCTTTCCCCCTCCCCCGCCACCCCTATCCCGCAGGCACCTCAGCCTACAAAAAGGAGTCCACCATGCGTGAAAATTCAAAACTGGCAACGGCGGTGCTCGACACCCTCTGGAAGAGTTCCCTGGTCGCACTCGCCGTCTGCGAAGCCGCGAGCGGTCGCCTCAAAGACGCCAACGTCGCCTTTCTTGACCTGCTCCCCAGCCGCTACCGCACCAAAAAAACCCTCGGCACCGCGCTCGAGGATTGCCTCCCCGAGCTCGAACTTTCCGGGTTGCGCGACGCGTTTCGCCGCTGCTTCTCGACCGGCATGTCGGTCCATCTCGACGCCGTTCGCTTCGGGCCGCCCGAAGGCGGGTCCTTCTTCGTGAATTGCATTTTGCTGCCGCTGCTGACCGTGACCCCATCCTCCGGCGGGGTCGAAGCCCCCCCGGCGGCGCCGACAGCGGTTCTCCTGGTTGCCTCCGAGCGCAAGACCGAGTTGCCCCCGCTCGACGCCGTCCATCTCGTCGATCTCCACGCCCGCCACGCCTTGGCCCATCGCTTCCATCTTTCGGCGCGGGAAATTGACATCGTCGGGGAGTGCATGCGGGGCAAGAAAAATCGCCAGATCGCCCACGACCTCCACATCGGCATCTCCACCGTGAAGCGCCATCTCGAGAGCGCCTACCGCAAAATGGGCATCAGCAGCTCGCGTTCACTGCCACTTGCCATCTTCAACGTCGTCCGCAGCCTGAGTCTCACTTCCAGCGGCGGTAATGTCGGCGGGCCGGCGAGCGCCTGCGACGCGCTCGCTCCGGGCTCCCACTCGGAACGAGCCGATTTTCAAGCTGCTTAGTGGCCCGGCTCGTGTTCCAGCGCCGTCAGCGCCTTGAACATGGGGGCTAGGGTCTGCCCTACTGCCGCATCCGCAGCCGCGTAGGGCAGCGCCTCGCGCCCCTGGCCACTCATCCAAACCAGGTCGCCGTCCGGATTCACCAGCCGTAAGTTCAAGCGGTATCGATAGCGGGTCAAATCCGTATCGCCGCTGTCGGCGCCGAATCCCGGCAGCGGCGCGAGGCTTACGTCGTTCCCCCCAGCGGCGGACGTAGCCGCCGGCTTGCGCGTGGTTGTTCCGCGCGCGCTCCCACCTGCCCCCGCCGTTCGCGCCACCGCCTCCCGCGCTACCGTCCCCTTCAAAATCACGCTCGCATTACTTTGATTTTCTGTCACCACCACTTGGCCCGACTGGAAAAGTGACTGGTTGATTAGACCGGTCAGCGCGTCGGCGTCGGCGCCTGCAATGTTGTCAACATAAATCCGCACCACGCTGGCCGGCGCCGCAATTTGCGTGCTCGGCGCGGTTGGCGTGATTGTCGATCCGGGCATCGCCGCCCCGTTCGCGGGAACGTTCGTGATGTCGCGCGCGCCCAGCGGAGGCGTCTGCGCCCAAGCGCCCGCGGTTAACCCAGCCAAAAACAAGATCCCCATTGCGGTACGGATGTACAGCTTCATGCTCGCATTCTATCCTCGTTTGAGCTTATTGATTCTGCTTTTTCCGGTTTTCGGCTACACTCATTGGGTTCGCAGCCTCATCCACCGGAGGGAAGCGCAGTGCAGATTTCCAAAATTTTCAAGTTTCTGGCCATTACCATCGTCGGTAGTGCCCTGCCGCTCACCGCCGCCGCCCAGGCGTCGTCCACCTTTGGCGCCATGCACTGGCGCGAAATCGGCCCGACCCGCGCCGGACGCGCCCGCGCTCTCGCCGGCGTCCCTTCCCAGCCCAACGTCTTCTACATCGGCTTTGATAACGGCGGCGTCTGGCGCTCCACCGATTACGGTTCCACCTGGCATCCCTTATTCGATCACGAGCCCACCGGCTCCATCGGCGCCATTGCTGTCGCCCCTTCCGATCCCAACGTGATCTATGTCGGCTCCGGCGCCGGCATCATTCGGCCCGACCTCTCCGTCGGCGACGGCGTCTACAAATCCACTGACGCCGGCCGCACTTGGACGCATCTGGACGCGCTGCGCGGCACCCAAATGATCGCCATGATTGACGTGGATCCGCGCGATCCCAACCGCTTCTTCGTTGCCGCCCTCGGCCATCCGTATGGGCCCAACTCCGATCGCGGCATCTTCCGCTCCACCGATGGCGGCGCGACCTTCGAAAAAGTCCTTTTCAAGGACGACTACACCAGCGCCAACGACGTCCACATTGATCCCTCGAATCCCTCGATCGTTTATGCCTCCCTATGGCAGCAACAGCAGGGCTTCTACGAGAATGGCGAATTCGGCGGCACAGGCGGCGGCATCTTCAAGTCCACCGACGGCGGCACCAACTGGACCCAACTGACGCAGGGCCTGCCCCCGGTCATCGAAGCCAACCTCGCCATCTCCCGCTCCAACCCCAAGGTCATCTACGCCACCGTTGCCCCCGGCTCGACCGGCGCTGCCGCCACACGCGGCGGCCGTGGCGGCCGCGCCGGCGGCGCCATCGGCTTCTACAAATCCACCGACGGCGGCGAGAGCTGGGCCATTGCCGGCCACGATCCCCGCCCCATGGGCCGCATCGGCGGCGGCGATCTGCCCACCATCTTCGTTGATCCCAAGGACGAGAACGTCGTCTACGACTGCTCCACCGTCTTCTGGCGCACCATGGATGGCGGCGCCACCTGGAGCGCCGTCCGCGGCGCGCCCGGCGGCGATGATTACCAGAAAAGCTGGGTTAATCCCGACAACACCAACATCATCCTTCTGGTGAGCGATCAGGGCGGCGTGGTCTCACCCAACCGCGGCCAATCCTGGAGCAACTGGTACACCCAGCCCACCGCTGCCATGTACCACGTCACCGCCGACAACGCCTTCCCCTATCGTCTCTGCGGCGGCCAGCAGGATAGCGGCTCCGCCTGCGTCGCCTCGCGTTCGATGGATGGCGAAATCACCTTCCACGACTGGCATCCCGTCAACAT
>JANWLQ010000125.1 GCA_025450725.1 Terriglobales bacterium | reverse complement strand
TTTTCGTGAAGCAATTAGTCGCGGTGTTGTTCAGCACGGCGTGGGCGTTCGTGTTCACCTACGGCATGCTTTCGATCATTGACCGGTTTACCGAGGTCAAGGTGGACGAGGCGTGCGAAACGGCGGGGCTCGACAGCTCGCTGCACGGCGAACAAGCTTACGAAGACGCGCTGGCATGAAACACCCATTCATCAGGCTGGCGGCGGTGACGTTGCTCTGTGGTGGAGTACTGGCCGCGCAGGGCGTATGTCCGGCGCAACCGCTTTCGGCGTTTCCGGTGGGCACGACGCCCGATAACCAACGCTTTTGCTGGTTCAGCGCCGACGTGGTCACGCCCGGCGTGGCCGCGGGCACATTGCTGCTGGCCGGGGCCAGCACGGCTTGGGATTCACCTTCGGAATGGGGTAAAACGCCGGGGGGATACGGAAAGCGCGCGGCCTCGTATTTCGCCCAGACCACGGTCAAGACCGCGGGCCTGTCATTGGCGTCGTTTGCGTTACGAGAAGACCCTCGCCTGCCGGTCGAGGATCTCTCGACGCCGGTGTGGGGCCGGCTCGCGCGCGCACTGGAAAGTCCTTGGGTCGCGCGCGAAGGAGCGGGGGTGCGCCCGCGTTTTGGCTATGTCGCCGCCTCGATCAGCGCCGGCTTTGTGGGTTACGCGCTCTATCCAGCGAGCCAGCGGAAGCTGGGCCAATCGTTACTGCGCAGCGGCACCGCCATGGCGGGCTATGAGTCGCTGAACGCCGTGGCCGCCCTGCAGCCCGAACTGCACGCCCTCTGGCACGGCCTCGCCCGCCTGTTTTAGCGGCGCGCCTAAACCGCGAGCGGAAAGACCGCCGCTCGTTCCTGTTGCTTTCCCAATGGAAGTGTGCGATGCTTCCTGTTGGGAACCCAACTATGCCGTCGGCAAAGGAAAAAAACGATGTCCGGCAAGGCACGCTGGCGTTGATGGTGCTGAAGACGCTCGAGGCGCTGGGGCCGCTGCATGGCTACGGCATCGCGCGGCGCATCGAGCAGATCAGCGAGGATTTGCTGAGCGTCAACCAGGGCACGCTGTACCCTGTGTTGCTGAAGCTGGAGCAGGAGGGGTCGGTCGCCTCGGCCTGGGGCGTTTCCGAGAACAACCGCAAGGCGCGCTTCTACCGGCTGACGCGCGCGGGACGCCGCCAATTGGACGCCGAGACGGAAAGCTGGGACACGACGGCGGCGATCATGGGTCGATTTTTGGCGGTGAAAGCGGAGGATTTTTCATGAAAGCCTTGCGGCGCGCCTTGCGGCGCCTGGCGTCACTCGCAACGAAGCGGCGGGACGAACAACGCATGCGGATCGAGATGGAAGAACACATGGCGCTGCAAATGGGCGAGAACCTGCGCGCGGGTGTATCGCCCGTCGAGGCGCGCCGCCGGGCCGCCTGGCAATTCGGACCCATCGAGGCGATTCAGGAAAGCTACCGCGACCAGCGGGGGCTGCCGTGGATGGAAACCCTGGCGCGGGACGTAAGCCAGGCGCTGCGGCGGCTGCGTTTGGCGCCGGCGTTCGCGCTGGCGACGATCGTGACGCTGGCCTTGGGTATCGGCGCGACCACGTCGATTTTCACGCTGGTTCACGCCGTGTTGCTGCAATCGCTTCCGGTGGCGAACCCGGCCGCGCTGTACCGGCTGGGAAGGACGACGCCCGCCAACTTTATGAACGCGTACAACCAGCATCGCGAGATTTCGCTGGTCTCCTATGACGGGTACCAGTACTTTCGCAGCCACACGCCGGGCTTCGCGGAGTTGGCGGCGTTCGAAGTCGGGGGCCACAGGTTGGGCGTACGCCGGGCCGGGGCCGAAGCCCTGGCGCAAACCTACCCCGGCGAATTCGTATCCGGGAACTACTTCACCATGTTCGGCATCAATCCGCTGGCGGGGCGCATGTTGAGCGCGCGCGACGAGGACGTAAGCGCGCCCGCGGTCGCGGTGATGAGCGATCGGCTGTGGCGGCAACAGTATGGCGCCGACCCGGCTGTCATCGGCGGCGTCTTCAACCTAAATGGCAAGCCCGTGACGGTCGTGGGGATCACGCCGCCGGGGTTTTTCGGCGATTCGCTGCGCAACAATCCACCCGATTTCTTTTTGCCACTGACGACAGCACCGACGATCGAAGGGGACAACGACCTCACGCATCCGGAGACGGCGTGGCTGAGTATGATCGGGCGCATCCAGCCGGGGGCGCGGCCGGCGGCGATCGAGGCCGCGATGCGGGTCGAACTGCGGCAGTGGCTGCAAGCCCACTGGGGCGTGATGGGTGCGCGCGCCCGGGCGAACTTGGCGAGGCAAACGTTGTTTCTGGAGCCGGGAGGCGCCGGGATCTCCAGAATGCGGGACCAGTACCAGCAGTGGCTCGAAATCCTGATGACCGTTTCAGGATTAGTACTGTTGATTGTGTGCGCCAATGTCGCCAACCTGATGCTGGTGCGCAGCCTGGAGCGGCGGCGGCAGATCTCGCTGAGCAGGGCTCTGGGCGCGCGCACCTCGCGCGTGGTAGGCCAGGCTCTCACCGAGTGCATGCTGCTGGCTCTCTTGGGCGGCGGCGCCGGCCTGGGACTAGCGTTCGCGGGCACGCGCCTGATCCTTGGTTTGGCGTTCCCGCCGTCGGCCGGACCGGTGCCGATCAGCGCGGCGCCGTCGCTGCCGGTGCTCTTTTTCGCGCTGGGGGTTTCGCTGCTCACCGGAATCGGATTCGGGATCGCGCCGGCGTGGATGGCGACGCGGGTGGACCCGATCGAGGCGCTGCGCGGCGGCGGTCGCGGGCTTGTCAGCGCCGGATCGGCTCCGCGCAAAGCGATGGTCGTCCTTCAGGCCGCGCTCTGTCTGGCCTTGCTCTCGGAATCGGGGCTGCTGAGCGCGGCGCTACACCGGCTGGAAACCCAGGATCTTGGGTTCGAGCAGAACGGGCGCACCATTGCTTCGATCGACCCGACGCTGGCGGGCTACGGCCGCGAGCAACTGAGCCCGCTTTATGCCCGAATTCGTACGTCAATTGCGGGGATTCCAGGAGTCGTGGCGGTGGGGATGGCGGCGTATGCGCCCTTCAGCGCCAACAATCGGGACAGCAGTGTTTGGGTGGAAGGGCGTAAGCCGCCGGGGCCGGATGAGGATGTGCAGGCTTGGGTAGACCGCGTCACGGGGGGATATTTCGAGGCGCTGGGCAATCGCATCGTGCGCGGCCGCGGTATCGGGGACGAGTCGGCATCGTCGCGGCACATTGCGGTGGTGAATCAAGCATTTGTGCGCAAGTTTCTCCCCCATGAAGACCCGATCGGCAAGCATTTCGGGCGCGCCGACCTGGGACCGGACGTGTACGAGATCGTCGGCGTCGCCCAGGACGCCCGGTACCTGACTTTTGGCCTCGACCAGCCACCGCAGCCCTTTTATTTTTTGCCGGAGTCACAGCGGGAAACACCGGAGAAGGACGCGGGCTCGCATTTTCTCCAGGACATTGTGATTGCCACCCGGCCGGGCGTCGTTCTGGCACCGGAGGCGGTGGCGCGAGCGTTGGCAGCGGTGAATCCCAATCTGCCGCTGACCTCGGCCCGACCAATGAGCAGACAGGTAGCCGCGGAGTTCACGCAGCAGCGCTTGATCGCGCGGCTCACTTCCTTGTTCGGGATTCTTTCGCTGATCCTGGCATGCACCGGCATGTATGGCATCACGGCCTATAATGCCGGCTGTCGCACCGGCGAAATTGGGGTACGGATGGCGCTCGGCGCCGGTCGAGGCGAAGCGATGCGGCTCATTCTGCAAGGCGCCTTCTGGCTAACCGCGCTTGGACTAGTTCTAGGCTTGCCGTTGATGTTGGCAGCGGGGCGGTTGCTTGGCAATCAGCTCTACGGAGTCAGCCCCTTTAGCGCGCCGGTTGCGTTGGCGGCGGTGGCGGCACTCGGGCTATCAACGCTCGTTGCGTCATTGGTTCCGGCACTGCGGGCCAGCCGCATCTCCCCTGCGCAGGCCTTGCGCGCTGAGTAAGGGTTGGCGGACCCGGCACCCACGTCCGGGTCGCGCTTGGATCGGGAAAAACTGAACTTCCCGCTTAGTGCCGGCCGTCGCGGTCGCTCGGCGCCGGCGGCGGAGGGCTGCCCGCCCCCGCCACCGGCACGCCTTGATTCCCCAGCTCACGGTCGTAATGCACAGCCGCGTTGCCGTTGAGCGAGATGGTCGCAGCCACAATCGAGCCCGAGAACCCGCCAGCGTTGGCGTCATCATGGTCACCGTCGTGATCGCCTTGGTCGCCGCCGTTGCCGCTCAGCGTTACCGCGGAGTACGGAGCATAGATCACCGCCGCGGCGCTGCTGCCGCCCGCAATGTTCAGCGCGCCGCGGCCGCCGTAGAGAATGATTAACCCAACCGGACCGGCGCTGTTCGCGATCGTGCCGCGCGTCAGGTCCAGCACCGCATCATCGCGGTCGAGTTGGCCTCCGGCCAGGTTAATGATCACCGGGCCTGAGGTCACCTTCAGCGAACCGCCCGCGACCAGCAGGCTGTTGAAGTTGTAGGTGCCGGCGCGCACGTCGACCGTGACGTTGCCGTCCACCCGCACATTGCCGTACGTGCCCGGTGCCAGCGCTACTTCGCTGCGACCATGCCCGCGACCGTCGCCGTCATTCACTACCGTGCAGCCGCTGAAGTTGCGGCAGTCATCGTAGAGTGCCTGGCTTGTCGTCGGCACGCCGGTTGGAATCGTCGGGTTCGGGAATACCAGCGCCGCCGGCAGCGTCGTGATGCCGCCGCGTACCTTGGCGCGGCCGTTGGCCTGCAACGAGGTGACCGCGGCCGTGCCCCCATCGTCGCTGTCGCCATGGTGTCCACCGTCGCAGTCGCCGGTCGTGTTGCCGTTCGGATCATAGAGCGCTCCGAAGACGTTGGCGCCGCCATCGAGTTGCAGGTTGCCGTTGGTGCCGACGCTGCCGTGGATCTGATCCAACCGGGCCGGATAAGCGCCCGCGGCCGAATCATAGCTATCCACGAACGACCGGCCCGTGAGGTGAATCGCCCCGCAGGTGTTGCTGGTGGCATAGAGGCCCCAGCCCATGCCCAGCGTCACGTTCACGTTCTGCGATGCGCTCGCGACCAGCCAGTCCTGGCTCGCCGGGGCGCTCGCGGTGAGCGTCACCGTGCCCACGCCGGTAATGGTAAGGGTGTTGCCGTTGACCGTCGCCGGACCGGTCGCCGTGATCGTCACCGGCGGGGCGCCGTTGCTCGCCGCGCTCAGCATGATCGTGATCGGGTTGCCCTCGTAGAGCTGCGGCCCGACGGTCGCGAAGGTAATGACCGGCTGCGCCGGGTTGATGACGTCGGTCACCGTCCCGCCGGCAGGAGCATAGTTGCCGTTGGGATCGGTGAATGACCACGTGTCGGTGTAGCCGGCGGCATCGGTGTGCACCGTGCCGGTCAGGTTGAGGTCGCCGTTCAGTTTGACGCCGCCGACCCCCGCGGCCGTGCCGGCCGCGGCATGCGCCGCGCCGTCATAGACCAGATTGTAAGGCGTGATGCGAATCACCGCCGTCGCCGGCGTGACCGTTACCGTGCCGCCGACGTAGCTGATGGTGTAGTTGGCATCCGCCGCCCCCAGGCAGGAGCTGGCATAGCTGCCCACATTGCTGGAGGAAGTTGCCTGCGTCGAGCAAACCGGCGCCGTGGTCAGATTCGAGGCCGAGTCGCCATTCACGAACCCGCTATAACCGGCGCCGATTGCCGGCGCCGTGCCGCCGTACGTCATCGTTCCGCCCGAGGCGGTGACGACCAGCGGGACGGGGTTCACCTGTACCGTGCCCGCGAGGTAGCTGATGGTGTAGTTCGCATCCACCGCGCCCAGGCACGAACTGGCGTAGCTGCCCACATTGCTCGAGGAAGTTGCCAGAGTCGAGCAAACCGGCGCCGCGTTCAGCATCGAAGCCGAGTCGTTGTTGACAAACCCGCTGTAACCAGCCGTAATTACCGGCGCCGCGCCACCATAGGTCATACTGCCGCCCGAGGCGGTGATGACCAGCGGAGC
>JANWLQ010000124.1 GCA_025450725.1 Terriglobales bacterium | reverse complement strand
GTGCCACGCCAATAACCGTGAACGGAATGCCATTCATGTTCACCACTTGACCCACCGGGTTGGTCATCGCCCCCAAGCGGTCGCGCCACGCGCCGTAGGACAGCACCACTACCTGACCGCTGCCCGGCGTAGCGCCCTCGCTCGGCGCAAATCCCCGGCCCACCACGGGCTGCACTCCGAGCATTGAAAAGTAATTCGCGCTCACCAGCTGCCCAGGCATCGCCGTCGCGTTGCCGCCCACGGCGAAATTCACCTCGGTCGCGGGATTGTAGAGCGCAATCCCGGAGAAACTCTTGTTCTGCGCCACATAGTCGAGGTAGTCCGGATAACTGAACGGGAACTCACCCCCGAGCGGCGCGCCGGGGTCGGTGTCGTGAATGTAGACCTCAACCAGTTGGTGCGGCAAGGCCACCGGCGGCATGCGCAAGAACAGTGCGTCGGCAAAGCTGAAGACGGTGGTATTGGCCCCAATTCCCAGGGTCAGCGAAAGAATCGCCGCCAATGACAAAACCGGACTCTTCAGCAAAACCCGAAATGACCGTAACACCATCCCCTATAATACGCAGAGCAGTTTCCATAGTTCCGTCTCCGCACATGCCTCTCACCCGCCGCCTTCGCGAACTCCGGCTCCTCTATCACGGCCTGCGCTCGACCGAGCATCCCGTGCAGGTGCACATGGTGCCCATGCGCCGCTGCAATCTCGCCTGCGGCTACTGCAATGAGTACGACGACAGCTCGAAGCCCGTGCCCTTGGAAGAAATGTTCCGCCGGGTTGACCATCTGGCGCGGCTGAAGACCAGCTTGGTGACCATCAGCGGCGGCGAACCGCTGCTGCATCCGGAACTCGACGACATCATCCGCCGCATTCGCCAGCGCGGCATGCTCGCCGGCTGCATCACCAACGGCTATCTGCTGGTCAAGGAGCGCATTGAGCGGCTCAACCGAGCCGGCCTCGACTACCTGCAAATCTCAATTGACAACGTCCAGCCCGACGACGTCTCGGTTAAGAGCCTCAAGGTGCTCGACAAGAAACTCGAGCTGCTCGCCCAGCATGCGCGCTTCGGTGTCAACATCAATTCCGTTCTTGGTTCCGGCGTCAAAAACCCGGAGGATGCGCTTACGATTGCCCGCCGCGCGGTCCACTTCGGCTTCATCTCGACGGTTGGCATTATTCATGACGGCCACGGACAACTGAAGCCCCTCGCCGCGCATGAAGCCGCCATCTACGCCCAGGTCAAGCGTTTGGGCAAGCGTAGTTTCGCCCGCCTCAACCGGTTTCAAGACAACATCACCCAGGCGCGCGCTAATAATTGGAAATGCCGCGCCGGTAGCCGGTATCTTTACATCTGCGAAAACGGATTGGTTCATTACTGCTCGCAGCAGCGCGGCGCGCCGGGTACCCCGCTCGCTGAATATACGGTTGCCGACATTCGGCGCGAATATACTTCCGCCAAATCCTGCGCCCCTTACTGCACCGTGGCCTGCGTCCATTACACCTCGATGATGGATTTCTGGCGCGATCCGCAGCAACCCGCTCCGATCGCCGCCCCGGCTTCGACCCTGGTCCAGATTAAGTGAACCCGGCCGAGCGGTTCCAAACGGCGCTTGGCCTCTCGCCGCTTTTCGCCCGGCTGCTCGCCGCCCGCGGATGGTCGGAGACCGCCGCGCTGACCGAGTTCCTTTATCCCCGCCTTGAGCACATCCACTCGCCCTGGCTGATGCTCGGCATGGGAGCCGCGGTGGACCGCATCCTGAACGGCATCGCCCAGGGCGAATCCATCCGCATCCTGGGCGACTATGATGCCGACGGCACCCTCGCCACCGTCATCCTCCGCCAGGCGCTGCAAACGCTCGGCGCCCGCGTCAGCTTTCATTTGCCCAAGCGTCTGGACGAAGGCTACGGCCTCCACCTCGCCGCCATTGACGCTGCCATCGCCGACGGAGTGACGCTCGCCGTTACGGTTGACACCGGCATTCGCGAGCATGCCGCACTCGAGCACGCAAGCGCCCGCTCGCTCGATGTCATCGTCACTGACCATCATCTTCCGCCCGCGACGCTGCCCCCGGCGCTCGCCATTCTCAACCCACATCAGCCCGGCTGCTCCTACCCCGATAAGGGATTGTGCGGCTCGGGCGTCGCCTTCAAACTTGCCCACGCCCTGCTCGACCGTGCCGGCAAACTTGCCAACCCGAACAATTCCCCCTGGCCGCCCATGCTGCAGTCGTATTTAAAGTTGGTGGCGATCGCCAGTGTCGCCGATTCGGTTCCGCTGCTGGGCGAGAACCGCGTCTTTACCCGTTTCGGTCTGCAAGGCCTCGCCCAGCCTGTCAACCCCGGCTTGCGCGCGCTACTGGCCTCAGCGCTGCCCAAAGCCGACCGGCCGGTCTCGAGCTCCGACATTGGATTCAGAATCGCCCCCCGCATCAATGCCGCCGGACGCATGGGGGCCGCCGACCAAATCGTCGACCTTTTCTTCGCCTCCGCCGCAGAGGCGCCCGCCCGCGCCCAGGCGCTCGACGCACTCAATCTGACACGACAGCAGCTCTGCGAGAAGATTCAGTCCGAAATTGCCGCCCGCTGCGCGCGCGATGGCAACCTTCTCGCGCCCTCATTGCTGCTGCTCTCCGGCGATGGATGGCACCGCGGCGTGATCGGTATCGTGGCCAGCCGCGTCCTCAGTCAAACCCAAAAGCCAGTGATCATCGTTGCGCTTGAAGATGGCCTCGCCCACGGCTCCGGACGCTCGCCCGCGAACTTCCATCTGCTCGACGCCATTGCGACCTGTGCCGACCTGTTCGATCGCTTCGGCGGCCACGCCCAGGCGGTCGGGTTCCAACTTCGCGCCGAGCGCCTGCCCGAACTGCAAGACCGTCTTTCAAAGCTGAGTGTCGCCGCCGCCAATGCCGAAGCAAGCGACGCCTTCGAAGTGAGGCTGGCGGAGCTCACTTGGCCGTTCGCCCGCGAACTCCAGCGTCTGGAACCCTGCGGCGAGGGCAATCGAGAACCCATCTTCCGCACCCGTGGCGCGACCCTCGTCTCGCCCCCTCAGGTTCTCAAGGAGCGCCACCTCAAGTTCAACCTGGCGCAGGACGGCGCCCGCCAAACCGCCCTCTTCTGGAACGCCCCCCAGCCCTTCCCATCGCTCGCCGCCGGTGCGACACTGGATATTGAGTTCCGCCTCGAGGCCAGCTCCCACCCTCAATACGGTGACCGCCTGCAACTAATTTTGAGTAACTTTGTCGCCCGCCCCGCATCTTCAAAGGCTGCCGGTATAACACTATGAAAAAACTCGCAATTGCCCTTCTCGCCACCGCCGCGTTCGCCCTCGGCCTTTTCGCCGCCGACTTGCCTGCGGTTGGCAGCATGGCTCCCAACTTCACGCTGCCCAACAACGATGGCCAGAAGGTTCAGCTCTCCGACTACCACGGCAAGTGGGTCGTGCTCTACTTCTATCCCGCCGACTTCACCAGCGGCTGCACCCTCGAAGCCCACAATTTCCAACAGGACCAGCCCAAGTTCGACGCCTTGAACGCCGTCATCCTCGGCGTCAGCGTCCAGGATGTGGACTCTCACAAGAAGTTCTGCACCAAGGAAGGCCTGACATTTCACCTGCTGGCCGACACCGAACGCAAGGTCAGCGAACTTTACGGAACGCTCGGCACCAAGCCCTATGCGCAGTACGGCCTGATTGACAATCGCGACACATTCCTGATTGACCCCACCGGAAAGATCGTCAAGGTCTACACCCACGTCAACCCGGCGGTGCACAGCGCCGAGGTGCAGGAAGCTCTGAAAGCCGCCGAGTCCAAATAGCGGACGGGGTGCGCCCATGATTAGTCACTAGCAACCAGCGCCGAGAGTGTGTTAGCTTTATCCCGGTACCCAGGAGGTCCACGGATGGAAGCACTCGGAATGATTGAAACCAAAGGCTTGGTCGGCTCGATCGAAGCCGCCGACGCCATGGTCAAAGCCGCGAATGTTGTCCTGCTGGGTAAGGAGTACATCGGCGCCGGCTACGTCACCGTTATGGTGCGCGGCGACGTCGGTGCGGTGAAAGCCGCCACCGACGCCGGCGCGGCCGCTGCCCGCCGGGTGGGCGAGCTGGTCAGCGTCCACGTCATCCCCCGCCCCCACTCTGAAGTCGAGAAAATCCTTCCCAACAAGGGCGTCGCCGCAGCCCCCGCCAAATAACTGAGGCGTGCCCCCGCCCGCCCCAGCCCCGGTTTCCGAAGCGTCGGCGCTCATCGAGCGCGCCCACACCGCCTGGCTCGCCTACCGTTCCTTCTCCCAATCGCAGGTAGATGCCATCGTCGGCGCCATGGCCGCCGCGGCCACGGCCAACGCCGAACGCCTTGCCGCTCTCGCGGTCGAGGAGACGACTTACGGCAAGGTCGCCGATAAGACCCGCAAGAATCGCTTCGCCTCGGAAAAGGTCTATGCCGCAATCCGCTCCATGCCCACGGTCGGCTTCCTGCGCCAGGATCGAGAGCGCGGCATCGTCGAGCTGGGCACGCCGGTCGGCGTCGTCGCCGCGGTCTTGCCCTGCACCAACCCCACTTCGACCGCCATTTACAAAATCCTCATTGCGCTCAAGGCCGGCAACGCCATCGTGCTCAGTCCCCATCCCGCCGCCATGCGCTGCATCTGCGACACCGTCTCGCTCATGCGCCAGGCCGCGCTCGCCCAAGGCGCGCCCGACGGTTTGATCGGCTGCTTTTCGACCCCGACCCGCGAAGGCACCAACGAGTTGATGACGCACCCCCGCACCCGCGTCATTCTCGCCACCGGTGGCATGGGAATCGTGCGCGCCGCCTACAGCTCGGGCAAGCCCGCCTTCGGCGTCGGTCCTGGCAACGTGCCGGCTTTTATTGACGTGTCAGCCGATCTTCCGCAGGCGGTCGAGCACGTGCTGTTCGGCAAAAGCTTCGATTGGGGCACCATCTGCAGCTCCGAACAGTCCATCGTCGCCGAAGCGCGCTTGCGCGAACCCATTCTCGCCGAGTTGCAAAGGAAAGGCGCCTACCTGCTCACCCCCGACGAGACGGCGCGTCTTGGCGCCCTGCTGATCCAAGGTGAAAACTTCACCGTCAATCCCGCCTGCGTCGGCCAATCTCCGCAAAAACTCGCCGCCCTCGCCGGCTTTGAAAGCAAGGTCGGCCCCGACGTGCGCGTGCTCGCCGCCGAGCTTGATGGCATGGGCAAGCAGCATCCGCTCTCGGCCGAAAAGCTCTCGCCGGTGCTGGCCTTGTTCTTCCTGCCCGACCGCGAGGCGGCCCTCAAGCGCTGTTCCGACCTGCTCCACTTCGGCGGACTCGGCCATACTTGCGTCATTCACGCCACCGATGAGGCGATCATTCGCGAGTACGGCGCGCGCATGCCCGCCTTTCGCGTCGTCGTCAACACTCCCTCCCCGCTCGGTTCGATTGGCGCAACGACGAATTTATTCCCCGCCATGACGCTCGGCTGCGGCGCCGTCGGCGGCAACATCACCAGCGACAACATCGGCCCGCAGCACCTCATGAACATTAAGCGCATCGCCTGGCCCGCCAGCGAAAAACGCGCCAGCGAAGAAGGGCCAAGTGCGCCCGGCGATGCGCCGTTACGTCAAGCGATTGAAAAGGCCCTCGCCGAACGCGGCATCGTCGCCCAACCAGCTTTCACGCCTCCGCCGGTCGCGCCCAAACCCACCGCGGTGGCCTTCGTCTGCGAAGCCGACGTGCGCGACGCCATTAAGAAGAATCAAAAAATCCCCATTGGCCCCCGCACCCTCATCACCCCCGCAGCGCGTGATTTGGGCAATGAGCGCGACATGTTTACGCCAACCTGACCCAGCCCACTGGCATCTAACCGTCAATGCCAGAAGCTGCCCGCCCAATTTGTGCCAAGTGCCACCTGCCCCTCCGGGAAGGCGAGCCCGAAAGCTTCCATCAGGGCAAAACCTATCACCGCGACTGCGCCCCGGCGCCCGGTTCCGTCGGCGATAAAGACGACCCCAATCCGCTTACCCCCATCTCCATTTAATCTGGCCGACTGGCGGGCGGCAAAAAAGTTTGTCCAATATATTCCTTTATGGGAATATAATCGAACCATGGCACGCGCCACGACTAACTCCGATGCCTTCAATGCTGTCGCCGAACCCAGGCGGCGGGCGATTCTCAACCTGCTGGCGCTCGAGGAGCGCTCGGTCGGTGAGATCGTCGCCCGCCTCGAACTGGCCCAGCCGTCGGTCTCGAAGCATCTGCGCGTGCTGCACGACGTTGGCCTGGTCACCGCCCGCCGCGACGGTCGCACCATGCTTTACCGCACCAACGCCGCCTCCATCCGCCCGCTGCATGAATGGACAGGCAGCTTCGAACGCCTGTGGCAACACCAGTTGACCCGCGTTAAATCGCGCGCCGAAACCGCAACTCAAAAACCAGAGGAGAAATAATCATGAGTACAGCAGTAACTTCGCCATCCCCCGCCGTCACCGACTTAATTGTCGAGATCCGCCAGGAAATTCAGGTCAATGCCTCCGTCGAGACGACCTTTGCCGCCCTGCTTGAACAACTCAGTTCCGGGTTTGACAAACCGGACGGCACCTCCATGCCGCTGAAGCTTGAAGCGCGACCCGGCGGCCGCTGGTACCGCGATCTCGGTGACGACAATGGCCATTACTGGGGCGTGGTGCAGGCGATCAAGCGCCCGACCCTGCTCGAGTTCTGTGGTCCGATGTCCATGTCCTTGCCGGTGGCGGGAAACATCCAATACCGCCTCAGCGAAAAAGACGGCGGAACGCTGATTCAATTCCACCATCTGGCGCTCGGCCTATTTTCCGCCGATCATCGCCAGGGCCTGCTCCGCGGCTGGGGCCACATCCACGAAAGCGCCCGCAAGCGCGCCGAGCGCAAACACTAGTCCTCAACTCCTACGCCGCCTGCGAGCCGGGCACCGGACGCAGGTAGGTCTCGTCGATATAGCACCACGCCCAATCGTCGCCGCTGCGGAAGCTGCGCATGATGGGATGGCGCGTGGCGTGAAAATGCTTGCTGGCGTGTTTGCCATGGGAGCTGTCGCAGCAGCCCACATGGCCGCACGTCATGCACTGGCGCAATTGCACCCAGGTGTCGCCCGTCGCCAGGCACTCGGCGCACCCTTCCGACTGTGCCCTGATGTTTTTCACTTGTCCCACGTGTGTACAAGTCTCGGCCATGATGAACCTCCAGCCTCAGTCTAGCCCCGATCCCGAGCCGCTTCCGCCCGCCCCCGCATGCTAGAATGTGTCTGCTGGTCGTTCACTGCCTCGCGCGCCGATCGGCCCTGTCCCCGTCGTCTAGCCCGGCCTAGGACACCGCCCTTTCACGGCGATAACACGGGTTCGAATCCCGTCGGGGACGCCAACACGCAAACTGTGGCTAGACCACTGGCGTCGCGGCGCGGGGCTGGGCCAGGCGGCCGCCCAGGAAAATCGCCGGCGGAAAGATTATCATTAGACCGAGTCCATACCAATGCGGCCCTGCGATGGGGTTATTCCACGTCGCAAGAACGAACGCCAGGCCAATGCCCTCTCCCGCCACAATGAGTGTCATGCGGCCAAGACTCCAGCGTGGTCCCGCGATGCGAACGCAAAGATAACCGCCCAACGCGGTATACAGCGCTGTCGTCGCCAGGCTGACTTGCCAGTAGACCGGCGGGAAGGCCGCGACGTTATTGGTGTGGAGCAGCAGCGCCGACCAGATCATGTCGGTGCAGCCAATCAGCAAGCCAATAGCGATATACCCGGCCAGGGCGGACACCAAGGCTCGAATCATGCGGCCTAGCGTAGTGCAACATCGGCTTGAACGCAAGCGACAGCGTTGTGGGTGCCCCAGGGCATGAAACCCGACGTCCGTCATCGTCGAACTGGCAAACTGCCGCGGGGACTCCACTCGGGACATTCATCATGGGTGAACTCGCGCTGGGAAAAGTTGCGGCCGCCGGTCGGAGGATTAGCGCCGGGCCGCCTGCTGTTCGCGCACTGCCTGCTCGAACGTCGCCTGGGCGGCTGCGACATATCTTTGATAGCCGGCAGGATCAATGAAGACCTTGGGGCCGTCCTGCCGGTAACGTTTTAGCTTGGCGGGCAATCCGAAGTATTCGCCGTGGGCGCCAAGAAACACATCGCAGGGCAAAGCATGCAACTCGGCAAACGTGTGCTGAAAATCCTGAACAATCCCGGGATAGCTAATCTTCCCGCCGGGTCCAGCCACGAATTTGTACTCCGACCAGAACGCCGTGCCGCCCACAATGACAATGTTACGCGTTGTTCCCGCCGGCTCGCCAGGCAGATGCGCGCGCAGGGTCCAGGTAGTACATCCCCGCGTGTGGCCCGCCGTCTTGTGCGCTGTCAGCGTGACACCGCCAAGGACGACCGTGTCACCGTCGCGCAACACGCGGTCCACACGCGCGGGAGCATAGCCTGCGATGTTCGCAGAGGGCGCCAGGAAGTCGGTTTTGCCGCCGGACTCAACCACGCTCACGTCCCCATCCATCACCATGTTCTTCGCGTGCGTTTCGCGAATCACCTCGGCCGCGCCGGCCATGTGGTCGTAATGGGCCTGGCTGTTGAGAAGAATCTTGGTGTCGGCCCAGTGAAAGCCCAGCTTTTCGACACTTGCGCGTATCTGCGGCGGTGACGTCGCCAGATTGGCGTTGATCAAAATGTTCCCCCGCGGCGTGACGACCAGGTAGCTGGCCAGGTCCTGGCTTCCGACGTAATACAGGTTGTCGGCAATGCGGAACGGAACGGCTTGCGTCGTCCACAACGGGTTGGTCGCGGCGTAACCGAGCAACGAACCCGAGAAGAGTACCAGCAGGAAACGGCAAGCGGCGGCGCGCATTCCGTCATTATAGTGGCGCCTCATGCGCGTTGCGGGAGCATATCGCTGTCGCGGACCAGGTAGATCCGTTCGCCCGGCTGCGCGGCGAGCCGCTGCAACTCGGGCGCGAAACCGCCCAGGGCGAAAAGGATGTAACTGGGCTTCAATCGCCAGCGCGCCTCGGGCAGGGTTGCGACTTTGGCTTGCAGCGCGACTAGATCGCTCAGGCGCATCACGCTGCCGCCGCGCCATTTGCACTCACCGAAGAGCAAGGTTCCGTTCTCCAATTCCGCCACCAGGTCAATCTCGGTTTGCCCGTCACGGCACTCTAATTTGTCAGATCGCAACTTGTCAAATCATAACTTGTCAAGTCATAACGTGTCAAAGTATACATAGACAACTGGCCACCCTGGGCCGGGGGATCCTGCTCGGAATCCCGGGCGCCGGCGTTTCCCCCGCCGGGAATGAAATAAACGCGCTCCGGGCGGACGCACTCCACTAGAATGGGCGGATGCGGCGCTGGCGCACACTCGTTCTTCTTCCTCTGCTCGCTCTCACCACCCTCGTCGCCGGCCAGGCTCCCCCCGCCCGCTGGAGCGAGGCCCGCGCCAATACCTGGTACGCCGCGCAGCCCTGGCTGGTCGGCGCCAACTACATCCCCCGCGACGCCATCAACGAGCTGGAAATGTGGCAAGCCGCCACCTTTAACCCCACCGAAATTGACCAGGAACTGGGCTGGGCGCAAGCCATCGGCATGAACACCATGCGCGTGTTCCTCCATGATCTGCTTTGGCAACAGGACGCGCCCGGCTTCCAGCGCCGCCTTGACACGTTCCTGACCATCGCGGCCCGCCATCACATTCGACCGCTGTTTGTTCTTTTCGACTCCTGTTGGGAACCCTTTCCCAAGCTCGGCCCGCAGCACCCGCCCATCCCCGGCGTGCACAATTCCGGATGGGTTCAGTCGCCCGGCCTCGCCGTGCTCGCCGACGCGGCGCAATACCCGCGCCTCGAGGCCTACGTCAAAGGCGTCATCGGCGCCTTCGCCAACGATCCGCGCGTGCTCGGATGGGATTTGTGGAATGAGCCCGACAATGGCCCCGACGCCAAGCTCAAAGACAAGAACCATTACGTCGAAATTCTCCTGCCCCAGGTCTTCGCCTGGGCGCGCTCCCAACACCCCTCCCAGCCACTCACCAGCGGACTTTTCCACGACGACTGGTCCCCCAAAGACCACCTCACCCCGACCGAGCGCATCCAGCTCGACCAATCCGATGTGCTCACGTTCCACAATTACGGCTGGCCCGAGAGCTTCGAAAAACATGTCAAGGAACTGCAGCCCTACCATCGCCCGATTCTCTGCACCGAATACATGGCGCGCAGCCACGGCAGCACGTTCGACACCATCCTTCCGCTGGCCTTGCAGTATCATGTGGCGGCGATAAACTGGGGCCTGGTCAACGGCAAAACACAAACCAACCTGCCGTGGGATTCCTGGCAGCGACCCTATGTCACCGATCAGCCGCCGATCTGGTTCCATGACGTTTTTTACGGCGATGGCCGGCCCTATCGCCAGCGCGAAATTGACCTCATCCGCTCCCTCACCAGTCAAGCCAATGCCAAAAAATAAACTTTCGCTCGTCGTCCTCGCCGCCTCGCTTCTCGCCGGTCTCGCTCCGTTCGCGGTCGCTCAAAACCCGCTCGCCGCGCTGCGCTGGCGCATGGTTGGCCCTTATGGCAACCGCGCCGCGGCGGCGGTCGGTGTTCCCGGCGATCCGTCCACCATGTACGTCGGCGCCGCCTCGGGCGGCGTCTGGAAAACCCAAAACGGCGGCGTGGATTGGAAGCCGGTCTTTGACGATCAAAAAGTTTCCGCCATCGGCGCGCTCGCCGTCGCCCCGTCCTCGCCCAACGTCGTCTGGGCCGGCACCGGAGAAACCTGGCTCATTCGCGCCTTTTATCCCATGGGCGACGGCGTCTACAAGTCCACGGATTCGGGCGCGCACTGGCAGCACATGGGCCTCGAAGCCACCGGACACATCGGCCGCATCGTAATTGACCCGCGCGACGCGCGGCGCGTCTACGTCTGCGCCTTGGGCCAGCTTTTCAAGGCCCAGCCCGAGCGCGGCGTCTACCGCAGCGAGGACGGCGGCGCCACCTGGAAGCTCGTCCTTGGCCCCAATTCCGATACCGGTTGCTCCGGCCTGGCCATGGATCCGAGCGATCCCAACACCCTCTACGCCGGCCTCTGGCAGTTGCGCATTTATCCCTGGAAAATTGACAGCGGCGGCACCTCCGGCGGCATCTACATCAGCCGCGACGGCGGCGACACCTGGCACCAGGCCAGTGGCCATGGCCTGCCCGCGGCCCCCCACGCCGTCGGTCACGTGGATGTGGAAGTCGCTCCCTCCAACCCGAGCCATGTCTACGCGCTGGTGCAGGACATTCAGCCCTCACTTTATAGCTCGACCGACGGCGGCGCCAACTGGACGCTGATGAGTCACGACCACATGATGATGCAGCGCGACTCCTACTACGGCCGCTTCGGCATTGCTCCCGACGACGAGAACCGCCTCTTCTTCATGAGTCCCAACTACACCATTTCGCTCGACGGCGGTCGCACCTTTGTGCGCCCCGGCGCCGCCAACGGCTTCGCCTCCGCCGGTGGCGACAACCACGACGTCTGGCTCGACCCCCTCAACCCGCGCCGCATCCTGGTCGCTAATGACGCCGGTCTCTCCGTGTCGCTGGATGGCAGCCGCAGCTTCGCCCACATGCGCCTGCCCATTGCGCAGGTCTATCACGTCTCGACCGACGATGCCATCCCGTACCACATCTACGGCAATCTCCAGGATGCCTCCTCCTTCTATGGCCCCAGCAACAATCTCGCCGGCGGCGGGCGCGGCGGCAGCATCGGCGCCGGCGACTTCCAATCGGTCGGCGGCTGCGAAAGCGGCTTCGCCACACCCGACCCGACCGACGCCAATATCATCTGGTCGGGCTGCTACGAGGGCGTGATCACCCGCATGAATCTAAAGGACGGCCAAGTCCGCGACGTCAGCGTCTGGCCCGATGTGGACGACGGCTGGACGCCGCGCGACGTCAAGTACCGCTGGGATTGGACCGTCCCGCTCTCTATCTCGCCCTTCGACCACAACCGCGTCTACGTCGGCAGCCAGTATGTGCATGAGACCACCGACGGCGGCCAAAGCTGGAAGACGATTAGCCCCGACCTCACCCTCAATGACAAATCCCATGAAGGCGATTCCGGCGGCATCACCCACGACAATTTGTATACCTACGACGCGGCCATTCTATACGCCGTCGAAGAATCCCCGGTCAAACAGGGCGTAATTTGGGCCGGCACCAACGACGGCCAGGTCAGCCTCACGCAGGACGGCGGCGCCCATTGGAAAAACGTCACCGCCAACATTCCCGGCCTCCCGCCCATGGGCACCATCTGGAACATTGATCCGTCGCGCTACGACGCCGCCACCGCCTACATCACCGTGAACCTCGAGCAGATGGGCGACTACAACGCCTACGTCTACAAAACCGCCGACTACGGCGCCACTTGGCAGTTGATCAGCGCCGGCGTTCCCAAGGGCTATAACAGCTCGGCCCACTGCGTCATGGAAGATCCGGTGCGCAAGGGCATGCTCTACCTCGGCACCGACAGCGCCATCTACGTCACCTGGGACGATGGCGGTCACTGGACCCAGCTCAACAACAACCTGCCCTCGACCCCCGTCTACTGGATCACCGTGCAGCCGCGCTTCAACGATCTCGTGATCGCCACCTATGGACGCGGCGACTGGATCCTCGACGACATCACCGCCCTCCGCGCCTATCGCCCGGAAACCAGCGCGGTAACCCTGTATCCGCCGCGCGCCGCCTACCGTTTTCGCACTGTGGGTGATGGGCGCCTCGCCGAACCCGGCGCCCGCGTGCAAGGCCAAAACCCGCCCTATGGCGCGGACATCAACTTCTTGCTCCCCGCCGCCGGCCCCGCCACTATTACTATTACCTCCGCCGACGGCAAACCCGTTCGCAAGCTAAGTGTCCGCGGCGACGCCGGCCTCAACCGTGCCTGGTGGGATCTCCGCTATGAGAACGGAAAAATGCCCCACATGCTGGTCCCGCCGCCCGGCGCGCCCTGGGTCCAGAACGGTCCCGGCGGCTATCACATCCTTACCGGCATCATGATCCCCAATACCATCACCGGCCCGCTGGTCACGCCCGGCAAGTACACCGTCGAGCTCGCGGCCGGCGGCGCCACCCAGTCGGCGCCGCTCGAAGTGCTGGCCGACCCCGGCTCGCTGGGAACCCCGGCGACACTGCGCGCCCAGCTCGATTTCAAGCTCACTCTGGAAAATGAGATCAACACCGTCTCCGACATGATTGAACATCTGGAATGGGTGCGCAAACAAGCCGCCGACGTGGCGGTGCGCTATCCCGATAGCTCGGCCAATCAACTTGCCGAGCAGGCTATCGCGGTCGAGGGCAAGCTCATTGACGTCTACCTGACCGACGGCAACGAGGATCTCAACCGCCATCCCAGCGAGTTGTACCAAAAGCTGACCGCGCTCTACGACAAGGACGAAGCCGACCTCGGCCCCACCGCCCAGGCGCTCGCCGTCAACGAAACCTTCAAGACCTGGATCGCCAGCTCGCAAGCCGCGCTGGCTGCGTTCAACACCCACGAAGTCGCGGCTTTCAACGCGGCACTCAAGGCGAAAGGCCTGACCCTCGCCATCGAGCCCTAGCCTGCTTAGGCGGCGGGCGGAGGCAGCGTCGTGATCGCTTCGAAACGTCCGTCGGCGGTGAGAGAGAAAACCGTCGCCCCGGCCATGACGGTGGCGCCTTGGGGATTCTTGGCGATCCAGTCGCAGAGCAGCGTGCCTTGGCAGTGGCGCGGCGCGCCCTGGCGATTCACTGTGACTCCGGGCATGTAATGCTGGGCGGCGCCGATATGGTCGTGCAGATCGGCGTGGCCATTGGTATGGCCAAAGCGGTCCCGGAACCGGATATCCCGCGTCGTAATGCGAGCCAATTCGGCACCGCGCCGGGCGGCGTCGGTTTCGGCCCAGACCGCGTACCACGCATCGGCGAGAGCGGCGGCTTCGGCGTGCAGTGTGTCGGTAACCAGGTTGGCAAACAACGCCAACTGAAAACGCCAGCCCTGGATGTGGGTAACGCGAACCGCGGGGTCGGCAAAGGCATGGCGCAGTTCCAGCTCCGTGCCACGGTCCACCGCGCGCAAGCTGATCGTGACCTGCGAAGCCCCGGCCGCGATCGGCTCCCCGCTGGCGTATCCGTAGGTGAAGACAATGCGGTGCGGCGGCTCGACCGCGACCACTTCGCCCAGCGCTTCGTTGTTACCGGGGTAAAGGATGCGCATTGTGCCTCCCGGTCGCGCGTCAATGCTCGACCCCTCGCCCCACCAGCGCGCCCAGAGCGCGGAGTCGGTGAAGTAGGCGAAGACTGTCGCCGGGGGCGCTTCGATCAGGATGGTGCGTTCGAGTTGAGCATTCAGTTCAGTGGGAACGGACATGGGGTCTCCTTTGGGATTTCGGCTGCCGACGTGGGCCGCGACGGGAGTGGTCGAGTTCGGCCGAGAGTTTAAGTCGCCAGAGCGCGTCGCCCCACATGCCTTCGAGCAGCTCCCGGACTGGGGCAAGCACGGTCTGGTTGGCGCGGTAGAAACGGTGGCGGTGCACAGCACGCTGCTCGATCATGCCGGCATCGAGAAGCTGTCGCAGTTGCTGCGACACCGCGCTGAAAGTGACGTCAGGCATGCGGTGATGTATTGCGCCGGCCGAGAGCTCCTCGATCGAGACCAGCCGCAAGATTTCGCAGCGCCTGGGGGAACTCAGCACGGCCAGTAGCGGCGTCCGCATCATTCTTTCAATTTAGTTTAAACTAAAATGAAAAGCAAGGGGAAAATGGTGGGCTTAATCCGCCGCCTTGCTCCGCGCGCGCTGATCGCGTTTAATTGCTCTGGTTGGGCGCCCCGGGGGTTGCCAGTTGGCTCGCGACCGGCGCGCCCAAAGTGTGCGCGTAGGCGAGCGCCGCGGTGAGCGTCAGGCCGGTACCGGTGAGCGGCTCGCCCGCCGTGTGCGCGAATTGCAACGGCGACGAAACCGTAACCGTGGGTGCGCGCCCGCGCGTCACCGCGGCAACAGTTGCTTTTTCCTCATTTTTCCCAGCGCCAATGACGATGGCTTGTCCATCGCGAAAACGAAACGATGCCGCAATGGGAATCACAGCGGTGCCCGCCGCGGTATCGGCGGCAAGAATGGTCGCGCCGGGAGTGCCGACGGCGGCAATCACAGTTGGTTCGCTATCAATAAAGATCCTCTGGCCGGCTTGAAACCCACTGACATCCGACACTTTGACGTTTTCAGCGCCCACCGCCGCCGCGGCCGCGACTCTCGCGACCGCCTGCGCGTGGAAATCGTCGCAATTGCTGCGGCTGTCGGCGCCATCGGGGAAGCGGCCCGCGCTACGGTTGGTCGCACCCGCAACTTGCAAAGCCGGCGCGGCGCAGCCTCCCTGTGCGGCCCATGGATCCACCAGCAGCCCGTAATTGACGCTGTCAATCACACGGCCCGAGGCATCGCGCAATACGATGCTTCCGGCGGCGGGCGAAAGCGCGGGGCCGCCAACCCATTGATTCGGTTCCGGCGTCCCCTGATATCCAGCTTGGCGGTTGGAAGCGTCCCGAACC
>JANWLQ010000123.1 GCA_025450725.1 Terriglobales bacterium | reverse complement strand
GGATTCGCGCGCGGCGCCTACAGCGAATACGCGATCGCGGCGATCGACGCGATTGCCTTGATGCCGGACGGATTGAGCGTGGACTCCGCGGCGGCGCTGCCCACCCCCGGTCTGACCGCCGATCAAATATTGACCCGCGCCGCCGTGCGCGCCGGTCAGCGCGTGCTGATCCACGGCGCAGCCGGATCGGTGGGTTCCATCGCGGTGCACTTGGCCAAGCTCGCCGGAGCGTATGTCATCGGCACCGTGCTCGGCGATGGCCGCGAGTATGTCACTCGGCTCGGCGCCGACCGGGTCATTGACGCCGCCGTCGACAAGGATTATGAAGGCGTCGGCGAGCCGGTCGATACCGTTATTGATTTAGTGGGCGGCGCCACCCAGCAGCACTCGTGGAAACTGGTTCGCGACGGCGGTATTTTGGTGTCGAGCGTGGGATTGGAGGGCGACCGCACCGAGGCCCAAAAGCGCAGCGTACGCGCGGTGGCATTCACGATGAAGCACGAAGCCGCCGGTCTTGATCGTCTCGGCCAGCTCGCCGCCGATGGCGAACTCCTGGTGCGTATTGCGAAGGTGCTTCCCTTCCCGCAAGCGCCCGCCGCCCAGGACCTGGTGCAGAATGGCCATCCCCACGGCAAGGTGCTGCTGCGGGTCGCCTGAACGGAAGCTCTGGCCAGCTACTCCGCTTGAACAGCTATTACCAGCGGTGCGAGGAGCCCGCAGTTCCGCCGCTGGTTCCTGCCGGCGTGGTGGCGCGGGTTCGTGCGCGACGAGCAGCATGAATTGATTACCGCCGCCCGCGCCCAGACGCCGCAATCCCACAGGCAGTTCGGATAGGCTCGTCGGCGCCCAGGGACCGACCCGGCTCCAGTAAGGCCGCCCCCAAGCTCCCTCCCCGACCGTCGCTCGCAGGCCAACCTTCAATGGCACGCCGCATCGAAGCATGTAGCTGCCCAATCGCGGCTCCACAGCCATGCATCCGACTTCGGCCCAACGGCTGCTCACCATTGTCGCAGCCGCATTTCTGGAGTTGTGGGTTCTGGCATATTACATCCTCCGGCTCGACGGTTCGTATTACCACGTGTTTTTGGTCGCTGCGATTGGCTGTGGGCTGATGAACCTGATCGCTCACGCGGGAAGGCCACGCTCCGAAAAGCATCATCCCGAAAAGCATCATCCCGAAACACAATGAAACTCCCCGCACGCATCCTAGCCAGCTTCGTTGCATTGGGGTGGTGCGTTTGGGCGCAGGCCAACCAAGTGCGGCAATTCGCCGGCACCCCCGACCACTCGCTCGACGTTCTTTTCCTCACTCCGACGCTGGGTTGCCTGATCACGCTGCTGGGTTTGGGGCTCGAATTGGCGGGCGCGAATACGGTCGTGGCGCGGGTGGTTGCGCGCGCCTTTCAATGGCTTGGCTTCGCTTTCATTACCTACCGCTCGCTGTGGATGTTTTTCAGCTGGGACGGCATGTACCTTTTCCCCGCCTGGTGCCTCATCGCCCTGTCCCTTTATCGTTTTCACCCCCACTGGCAGCCGGCGGCGTGATTCGTAACCGCCATGCGCCCGCTCGCCCTTATCGTTGCCCTTTTGTTTGGCGCATTCCTATGGCTGTATTACCTGCAGGACTTGCCCTTCCGCAACGCCCCGCAACAGGCGATCAGCTTCAGCCATCAAATCCATTACGAGCGCGGCATCCAGTGCGCCTACTGCCATATGGACGCGCCGCGGTCCACCTTTGCCGGCATGCCGAGCGTTCTCAAATGCCTGGGCTGCCACCGCATTGTCATTCCCCAGTATCCGGAAATCCAAAAGCTGCACGTGTATTGGAACACGCAAACCCCGATTCCCTGGAAGCGGGTTTTCTGGGTGCCCGATTACGTTCGCTTCAACCACCAGCCGCACATCGCCGCTGGCGTTCAGTGCCAGACCTGTCACGGCAGCATCGGATCCATGGACCGGGTGCGCCAACGCGTGGCATTTCGAATGGAGACCTGTATCACCTGCCATCGCGCCATGAATGCTCGCACCGATTGCTTCGGCGCCTGCCACCACTGAGCTCATGCTGAGACGCGATTTCATCAAGGCCTCGACCCTCGCCGCCGCCGGAGCGGCGAGCGAAGCCTGCCGCCAGCCGCAGCAGATCCTGCCACTGTTGGCGCCCGACCCGCGGCTGATACCGGGACGGCCGCAATTTTTCGCCTCCGTGTGCCGCGAGTGCCCGGCAGGATGCGGACTCGTGGTCAAGGTCAACGACGGGCGTCCCACCAAGGTCGAGGGTAATCCCGATCATCCCGTGAACCAGGGCAAGCTGTGCCTGCGCGGGCAGACTTCGGTGCAGGGATTGTATAACCCAGACCGCTTCCGGCAGCCCATGACGCGCACTGCGCGCGGGCAGTTGGAGGCGATTGACTGGCCCCAGGGCATGGCGCGATTTCAGTCCGCGGTGGCGACCGCCCAAGGCTCGATTGCCTGGGTGGGGCGGCTTGAGACCGGCACCCTCGACCGCGCCATTCGCGCCTGGCTTACCCGCCACCAAGCGCCCCCGCCGTTGTATTATGAACACTTTAGCTACGACACGCTTCGGCGTTCATTCCAGATCACTTATGGCGCTCCTATTGTGCCCATATTCCGCCTTGACCGGGCTCGATCCCTGATCAGTTTCGGGGCCGATTTCCTCGAGACCTATATCTCCAACGTCGAGTACGCCCACCAGTTTTCAGACATTCATTCGCTCGCCCATACCCCGACGCCGGCCTACTTTTTGGCCGTCATGCCGCGTGTCGGTCTGACCGCCGCCAGCGCCGACGAATACTGGCCGGCACGCGCGGGGACCGAGTACCTGCTGGCCCAGGCGCTGCTGGCCGTCGTGACGAACCGCCCGCTGCCGGCGGGTATGGAACAGTGCGAAATTCCGATGGATTTGATCGAGCGCGCGGCACAACGGCTGGCGGAGAACCGCCCGTCGCTGGTGCTCGGCCCCGGCTATGGCAACGACTCGCCCACCGCGCTAGCCTGCCAGATTGCCGTCAACCAGCTCAACGACGCCTTGGGCAATACCGGGCAAACCGTGCTGCCCGACGTGCCCCACGCGCTCACCCAGTGCGCGACGCAGGCCGAAGTGATCGAGCTGTTTGAGCAACGGCCGCGGCTATTGCTGCTCCATCACGCTAATCCGCTGTACCACCACCCCGCGCTCCCGCTGGGAGCGCCCACCTTCACCGTCAGCTTTGCCTCGACCATGGATGAGACCACCCAGCGCGCCGATCTCATTCTGCCCGACCATGATTTCCTCGAGTCCTGGGGCGACTATGCTCCCCGCGCCGATGCCCCCGGCATTTTGCAGCCCACACGCATCCCGCTCTACGACACCCGGCCCACGCTCGAGGTTCTCGGCGAAAAACCAGCCGCGTACAGTGATCAAGAACTGCAGCGCGGCTTGGCGGCGGGCGTCCAAAGCGCCGCCGTTGCGCACCGCGCGCCCGCCACTCCAGCCGTGGCGCCCAATGTCTCGCTAGCGCCCCTGCCAGCCGGGGAATACACCCTGATTCCCTTCCCCACCGTGCAGCTCTTCGATGGCCGCCAGGCGAACCGGAGCTGGGCCCAGGAGATCGCCGACCCAATGTCGAAAATCGCCTGGGACGGGTATTGCGAACTGCACCCAGAGACGGCGAAGCGGTTGGGTTATGAGCCCAACGACGTGGTTCGCCTGCGCTCGCCGTTCGGCACGGCCGAACTCCCGCTGTTCGTCTCCACTTGGATACGCCCCGACTGCGTGGGCGTGCTGATCGGGCAGGGTCACAGCAACTATGGCATGTGGGCCAATGAGCGCGGCGACAACATTCACCGCCTGCAGAACCCGGCGCCGCTGGCCGACGGCTTGTGGCATGCGGCGAGCGTCACGGTGAAACTCGAATCAACCGGCAAGAACCGCCCGTTGGCGAACTTGCAGACCGAGCGCCTGCAGCGTGACAAAAGGCTGGCTCTGGCGCTGAGCAGCAAGGAGCCGGAGCCGCCGACCACGCCCGCCGCCAGTTTTTATCACTTCCACCATCCTTACGTGAACCACCGCTGGGGCATGGCCATTGATCTCGACAGTTGCATCGGCTGCAACGCCTGCCAGGCGGCCTGCTACGCCGAAAACAATATCGCCATTTGGGGGCGCTCGTCGGCGCTTTCGCACCGTGAAATGACCTGGATCCGGGTCGAGATCTTCGAGGGCGACCAAGGGCATCCATCGACCGAACTTAACCCCGACCTGCGCTTCCTGCCCATCCCATGCCAGCAGTGCGACAACGCCCCCTGCGAGTACGTCTGCCCCACCTTTGCCGCCTACCACACCGATGAAGGGCTCAACGGACAGGTCTACAACCGCTGCGTGGGCACCCGCTACTGCTCGAACAACTGCATTTACAAGGTGCGCCGCTTCAACTGGTACACGCCGCAATGGCCCGAGCCGCTCAATCAGCAGCTCAACCCCGACGTCACGGTGCGGGCCAAGGGCGTTATGGAAAAATGCACCTTCTGCGTGCAGCGCATTACCCAGGTCGAGCTGGACGCCGCCACCAACCAACGCCCCATGCGCGACGGGGATATCCAGACCGCCTGCGAGCAGACCTGCCCGACGAATGCCATTGTTTTTGGCGACCTGCTCGACCCGGCGAGCCGGGTGGCGCGGCTCGCGGCCGACAACCGAGGCTATGGTTTGTTCGCCGACGAAAACACCTATCCGGCGGTGACCTATCTCAAAAAGAAAGCGAGGCGTGGGTAAGCATGCCTCTGCGCAGCGAGATCGAACCCGCCCGCTTCACCCTGCGCGAGGTGTCGGACGAGATCCTGCGCCCGGTCGAGGCGCCTCCGTCGATGCGCTACTTGCTGGGTCTTGCCTTTTCCCTGCTCTGCGTCGCGATCGGCGTGGCCGCCTGGGGGCGGCAACTTTATATCGGCATGGGGGTGAGCGGGGTGGCGTGGCCGGTGATGTGGGCGATGTATATCACCTGCTTTGTATTCTGGATCGGAATCGCCCACTCCGGAACGTTGATCAGCGCCATCTTGTATTTGTTCCGGGCCAAGTTCCGGCCCTCCTTCTCGCGCGCCTCCGAGGCCATGACCATCTTCGCGATCGCCACTGCGGGATTGTTCCCCATTCTGCACCTGGGACGGGCGTGGCGGTTCTACTGGGTGTTTCCCTATCCCAACGAGCGCCGCATCTGGGTCAACTTTCGTTCCCCGCTGGTGCTCGATATATTCGCAATCTCGACCTACCTGACGGTGAGCCTCATTTTTTGGTACCTGGGCATGGTGCCCGATTTCGCCGAACTGCGCGACCGGGCCTTGGGTTGGCGGCGCACGCTCTACGGCGTGCTGTCGCTGGGCTGGGTGGGATCGCTGCGGCAGAAGGCGCCGTTTCTCAAGCTTTACATCCTGCTCGCCGGCCTGGCCACACCGCTGGTGCTTTCAGTCCACACCATGGTTTCGTGGGATTTCGCGCTCTCGCTTCTGCCCGGCTGGCATGAGGAGATTTTCCCGCCCTACTTCGTAGCCGGCGCCATCTTCAGCGGCCTCGCCATGGTGCTCACGCTGGTGATTCCGCTGCGGCATTTCTTTCATTTCGAAAAGCACATTACCATGGACCACCTCGAGGCGCTGGCCAAGCTGATCATCCTGACCTCGAGCATCGTGGCCTACAGCTACGCCAGCGAGTACTTCACCGCCTGGTATTCGGGCGACACCTACGAGCGCACCGCCTACTTCCTGCGCGCCTTCGGGCATTATTGGAAGCCGTTTTGGCTGATGAGCGTCTGCAACGTTCTGGTGCCGCTGCTGTTCTTCTTCCGCCGGGTGCGGCGCAGCCTAGTGGGCCTGCTGGTGGTCTCGATTCTGATTAACGTCGGCATGTTTCTCGAACGCCTGGTGATCATCGTGACCACGCTGGCCTACAGCTTCGACCCCGGGAGCTGGGGTTTGTGGCATCTCACCTGGGTGGAAGCCGGCATCGTTATCGGCAGTTTCGGATGGTTTATGACCCTGTTCCTGCTGTTCGTTCAATTCGCGCCCTCGCTGCCCATGGCCGAAGTCAAGCGCGACGTGCTCGAGGCCAAGGACATGGTCGCGACGCTGAGCGCCGCCCATCTACTCTCCGAGGAGACGGTGCATGCCGCCTGACTACTTTGTCGGCGTGTGCGCGAGTTTCGCGGACCAGAAGCTCTGGCGGGCCGCGACGCTCGCCGCGCAAGACTCGGGCCAGGCGATTGAAGCGTATGGCCCGGTTGCGGATGAGGCAACCATGCGCCTGCTGCGCCCGCATAGCCCGCAGAACCCGGTGCGGCTGTGGACGCTGCTGGGCGGCATGTTCGGCGGCTTCGCCGCCTTTGCCATGACCATCTGGATGTCGCGCGATTGGCCGCTGGTCGTGGGCGGGAAGCCGATCGTGAGTTGGCCGCCCTTCATTTGCATATGCTTTGAAATGACCGTGCTTTTCGCCTCGTTCGCCTGCATGGGTAGCTTTCTCGCCTATGCGCGGCTGCCCCAGTTGACGCTTCCGGCCGCCTATCGGCCGGAGTTTGCGGTTGACCATTTTGGGCTTTTCATCGCCTGCGCGCCGCCCGAGGCGGAACGCTGGCAACAGCAGTTGACAGCCGAAGGAGCGCAACAGGTTTGGCGCATCGAAAACCAGCCACGCGGGCGGTTGGCATTGCCGACTTTTTAAGCCATGAGTTCTAGAAGCCATGGATGACACCCTCGCCCAACTGCGCGCCACCGCCACCCCGCACGCCCGCGCCCTGCTCTGGGTGCTGGTGACGATCGGCGTCGTCACCGCCGCCGTGCTCTCCATGACCGACCACGCCCGACTCTGGTACGACTACCTGGCCAATTTCCTATTTTTCACCGGCCTGGCGCAGAACGGCATCGTCTGGTCGGCGGTAACGCGCGGCTGCAATGCACGCTGGGCGCGGCCGTTGCAGCGCATCGCCGAGTCGCTCGCGGCCGCGCTCCCGCTGAGCGTGCTCTTGTTCATTCCGCTCATGCTCGCCCACCGAACGATCTGGACCTGGTGGGCGGCGCCGCCGGAACGCAAACTGCCCTGGCTCAGCCATGGCTTTCTGCTTGGACGCGATTTCGCCATCTTTGCCGCGCTCGCCGCGTTGAGCGTGTACTACTTGCGCGTGTCGGTGGCCGGCGATGAGCGGGCGCAACGGAAGCTCGCGCGTCTGTGGGTCGTGGTTGTGTTCGCCTACTGCTATTTGTGGACGGTGATCGGACTCGATCTTAACGTCGCGCTGTACCCGGGCTGGTACGACTACATTTACGGCTGGTACTTCTTCATCGCGCACTGGTACGGCGGGCTGGCGGTGGTCTCGATTCTGGCGGTTCTTTGGCGACGGCGGCTGGCGCTGCCGGAGGTGATCACCGATGACATTCTCCATGACAACGGCGAGTTGACGTTCGCCTTCGGCATTTTCTGGGCCTACCTGTTCTGGGCGCAATTCATGGTGCTGTGGTACGCCAATCGCCAGGATGACATCACCATTCTGATCCGGCTTTCGCAACAGCACCCTTGGGTCACTCTCTCCTGGGTCACGTTAACTCTGGGCTTTTTTTTGCCCTTTGGCTTCGGGCTGTCGCGGGTGTGGAAACGGCGCCCAGCGACGCTGGCCTACATCGCCTGCCTCGCGCTCGCCGGTTTATGGCTCTCTGAAAACCTGATGGTGGATGTGTCGCTCTGGCACCGGGCCAGCTTTCCGCCGTTAATCACATCGGCCCTCATCGGCTGTGGATTCTGTGGCGCCTACGGGTTGTGCTACCTGTGGGTGCTGCGCCGGGTTACGGTTTTTCCCATGCGCGACCCAGTCATGCTCGAGGCGCTGGTCTGGCATCCGGCACGGCACTGAGATGCAAAGAGAAACATGATGACCGAAGACGAAAAGCAGGAACACAATCTCAAGCGCCTGGGGGCGGCCACACTTCTCCTGTTCTTGGTAGCGGTCAGTTTCGTCTGTTGGTGGCTGTACACCGGGATCGGTTTTTTTGAGGATGAAATGAGCGTTGCCTCGTCCTTCGGGCCGCGCAAGTCGCCACGCGTACCGCTGCCCGCCGGCATCGTGCCCCGCGACGGCATGGGGTACGACGACCTCACCACGCCGACCGACTTTCACTTTGATCCGGCCCTGGGCGCCAAACTGTTTCACGATCAGTGCGGCTTTTGCCACACCAGCGACAGTCCAGTCAACACCGAATACAACCCGCAGCCGCCGAACCTGGCGCTGGTGGTTCCCCAGCGTAGCGACGATCAACTATTCACAGCCATCTCCGATGGCATGACCACGCCCGAGGTCAATACCAATCCGACGATTGGGCCGCGCTGGCACGCCTTTCGTCTTTACCTCGACCAATCCGACCGACGGCAGCTGGTCGCTTATCTGCGCCACAAGTACCCCGCAGCCAAATGAAGATCATTGATTCCAGCCCGGGCTCAACTTCACGGCGGTTCATTCTGTCAGGCGCCATCTGGTTTCTGGCCGCGACCGCCGTTGGCCTGCTGGCGGCGACTGAGTTGGTGGCGCCGGAAATCGTCAAGCAGAAGAACCTGATCTTCCCGCGCATTCGCCCCATCCACGTCAACACCAACGTGTTTGGCTTTCTCTCGATGCTGCTGGTAGGCGCCGTCATCTACGCCGTATGCCGGCTGTGCCAGGCGGAGTTGTGGAGCGAGCGCCTCGGCAACTGGACCATGTGGCTATGGAACCTGGCGGTCGTCACCGGCATGATCTCGCTCTCGATGGGTTACACCCAGAGCCACGAATACGCCGAGTACGACTGGGCCATCGACGTCATGATCGTGGTCGCCCTCTTACTGCTTACCTACAACCTCCTGCAAACGCTGAAGCGGCGCAAGGAACAGCTCCTGTACGTTACGAATTGGTATGTGGTCGGTGCGCTCGCCGCCACATTGGTGGTTTACGTCATCGGCAACGTCATGTGGAAGCCGGCCAATGGCGCGCTCGCCGGCATGACCGACGCCGAATGGGCGTGGTTCTACGCTCACAATATCTTCGGCACCTGGATCACGCCGCTGTCGCTCGGGCTCTGCTACTTCTGGATACCACGCGAAACCGACACGCCGCTCTACAGCCACCTGCTCAGCATGATCGGCTTCTGGCCGTACTTCGCCTTCTATCTTCAGGTGGGAACCCATCATTTGATCGAGGCGCCGGCGCCTGCCTGGCTCAAACTCATCGCCGAGATCAACAGCGTGGCGCTATTAATTCCGGTCTTTGCCTTCCTAACCAATCAGTGGATGACGCTGCGCGGCAACTGGTGGAAGATTCCCGACAACATCGTGCTCAAGTTCCTGTTTGCGGGCACCGTGTTTTATTTTCTTACCTCGACCGAGGGCAGCCTGCTGGCGCTGCCATCGGTCGAGCGCATCACCCATTTCACTGACTGGGTGGTGGGGCATTCCCACCTTGGTTTGTTAGGTTTTTCCGGCTTTATCGCCTGCGGCGCCGGCTATGGCGCGCTGCGCGAAATGCACGGGCGCATTTGGTCCGAGCGACTGGCGCATCTTCAATACTGGCTCATGTTGGTCGGCATCATCGGCTTCACCCTTGTGCTTGACGATGCCGGCTCGATTCAGGGCCACGCCTGGCGCAACGGCGAAGTCGTTTACCGGGTTCTGCCTGAGCTAATGCAGGACTACATCTTGCGCGCCATACTGGGCTGCTTCATCGTCACCGGCGCCGCCATTCAGGTCTACAACTTTTACAAAACCACCTGCCCGCAGATCTCTCCCGCGGACGAGCGGGACGCGCGGCAAAGCGCCGAGGTCGCCTCCTAACAATGATGACCCCGCGCACCGTCGGACTGGGCATCGCGATCATCGCCGCGGCAACCTCGTTTTCGGTACTGTTTTTGCCGGCCATGACCGCGCCCACGCAGCCGTCGGAAATCTTCCGCGCCCGCACGAACATCGAAAACGAGGGGCGCGTGCTTTACATTCGCAACGGCTGCATCGGCTGCCATACACAATACATTCGGCCCTCGGATTGGGCCTTTGAACCGTTGCGAGTTTCCCAGGCGGGCGACTATATTGCCGACAGCCCGCACCTGCTCGGCTCGGAGCGCACAGGGCCGGACCTGTCACAGGAAGGCGGCTTGCATCCCGATGATTGGCAGGCAGCGCATTTTCACGACCCACGTTTCGTCCGCCCGGCCTCAATCATGCCCGACTTTGAGTTTTTCTCGGACGATCAACTGCGTGAACTGATCGCCTACGTCCAATCGCTGGGCGGAACCATGGCCGACGCGCGCGTCGCCCGGCAGAATTACTGGAAGCCGGCCCTAATCGCCGCCTACGCCCGCGGCCAGGATGCCAACGCCGAATTTCTTTATGCCCATGTTCCGCCGCAATGGGCTACGCTGCCCAATCCCTATCCCGCCGACGCCAATGCACTTGCGCAAGGGGAGTTCGTCTATGAGCAGGAGTGTATCAATTGCCATGGCCCGGTCGGCGACGGCAACGGTGTTGCGGCGCCATACCTGAACCCGAAGCCGTTCGACTTTACCGTGCTCAAGCGCCAGCCCTGGTCGGGCGGGCTGCTTTACTACCAAATCATGAACGGCATCACCGGCAGTGCTATGCCGTATTTTAAGGAGGATCTCGAGTCGGCCAAAATTTGGGACGTTTCCAACTATATCGCCACTCAGTTCATCGGCACCGCGCCGACCCTGCCCAAGGTTCCGATCCCCTACCAGGGCGCTATACCAGCCTCCAGGGAGCCGAAGGGGAACAAACAATAAGGACGATATGACGTTACGACTGTGGTTATTCTTCTTCATTATCTCGATGGCGGTCAGCGCCGAAGTGCTCGCTTGGGCCATCCTCCACGGGCAATTCCACAAGCTGAATCGAGGCAATGTGATGCCGCTGCGTGACCAACCCGCCGCCATTGCGCCCCGACGCCACCCCCAACGCCTGATCGCGATCATGGCCGGCATCGGTGTTGCCATCCTGGTTTGGTCCAACGGCATCGCAACTCTTATACACCAAGCTTTTAGCCGATGACCCCGTATGGGCTACTTCACTCACCTGGTTGAAATTCAGAATCTGGCGTTTGCGATTTTTTTGGGATTCACGCTAGTCAGCTTTTTCGCACTCATTTTTCTCGCCGGACGGGGCCGCCACGGGCACTACGATGGTTCGAATCCTTACCCTCCCATTGAGCACTTTGGTAATTGGGTGCGTGAGGCGCACGGCCCGGTGCCGCTGTTTCTGAAGTTGTGGATCGTAGCCATCGTAACCTTCGCGCTCGCCCTCACCGGCATCGTCATTCACCATGGCTACCGCTACTAAACCGAAGCCCGACCGACGCTGGTCGAACCGGGTGACGCGCGAGTCCAACGCGCTGGACCTCGAGCCGGGAGTATTTCTCCGCCCCACCGCCATGGAAGTCGCCGCGTCGCTGAAGCGCAGCGCTGATACCAGCCAGCGGCGCAAAGTCGAGCCGTTCCGCTCCGCCATGTCGATGCTGACGTTTTACATCAATCGCGCCGGCAAGGGCCTTCCCGCCCGGCGCCGTAAGGTCCTGCAAGCCGCAAAAGCCGAACTTCGCCGGGCTTACGGAAAAATATGACCGCCATCATCGGCGCCGGCGTCGCCGGCATGGCGGCGTTCCAGTCATTGCAAGAGGCGGGCTTCGACGCCGTGCTGATCGAGGCGCGCGATCGCATAGGGGGTCGAATCCATACGTTGGATCTGGCCGGATGGCCGGTACCAGTTGAATTGGGCGCCGAGTTCATCCACGGCAACCCACCGGAACTGGCCGAGTTTGTCGACACCGACTCCGAACAGCCGGCCGACATCGGCGACAACCGCGCGATCGCCCGCCTTGACAAAGTTTCTCCATCCGACCCCGATCGGACCTTTAGCGATTTTCTAGCCCAACAGTCCGATCTCAGCGCGGATGAGCGAGCAAGCGCCATCCATTTCATCGAAGGCTTTGAAGCCGCCGACCCGGAGCGCATTAGCGTTCAATCGCTGCACCGCGAGCGCGCAGCCGCTGACGAAACTGCCGCTCCGCGGCGGCCCCGCCAAGGCTACACCGCTGTGCTCGATTCGCTCCGGGCCGAGGGTCCGATTTTGACCAATACCGTCGTGGAGCTGATTCGCTGGCGTCCTGGAGCGGTCATTACCCACGCGATGGGCCCGTTGGGCGCGACCGAGATCGCGGCCGAGCGGATCATCATCACGTTGCCATTGAGCTTGCTGCAAACACAATGTCCGCGTTTTGAGCCGCCGCTTTCCGCGAAGGCTCCGGCGTTCTCGCATTTGATCATGGGAGGCGCGCTGCGGCTAACTTTCCGGCTGAAGCACCGCGTCTGGCGCGATCAGGACGCCGGCTTTCTGTTTGGCGATTTTCGTCAGCCCGGACATTTTGGCGTCTGGTGGACCGCTCCGGACGGGGCACCTCAAATCACGGGCTGGATGGGCGGCCCGCAGGTCAACACAGGGATGGGCGATACGCGAGGCGGCATCGCCGACTTGGCCCAGATTCTTGGCTGCGCCGAGGGCGAGATCGCATCGGCGCTGATTGACTCTTACAG
>JANWLQ010000122.1 GCA_025450725.1 Terriglobales bacterium | reverse complement strand
TTTGGGATCGTGCTTCGACAGCACCTTGGTGATGGCCGCCGTCAGCGTCGTCTTGCCGTGATCGATGTGCCCAATCGTGCCCACGTTCACGTGCGGCTTGGAACGATCAAATTTTTCTTTCGCCATAATTTTCTCTAACGCGGGCGCCCGGCTGCGCCGCCCGTTTCGCCGGCTCGCACTGCGCCGGTCCCATGCGCCCGCTCCGCGCCCGCCGGCCTACCTTGCCCCACCGCTTTGGAGCGGGAGACGGGATTCGAACCCGCGACGTTCAGCTTGGAAGGCTGACACTCTACCACTGAGTTACTCCCGCCCACGCTCTGCCACACCCCTAACTTCAACCATGCCTGGAGCCGATGACCAGGATTGAACTGGTGACCTCGTCCTTACCAAGGACGCGCTCTACCAACTGAGCTACATCGGCCGATCCGCTTCCCGGCCCCACGGCGCCGGCGCCGCCTCGGACCGGGGTTGCCATAATGTACGCCCGGCGAACAGCGCGATCACCGCTACCGTCACCAGACGGATGCGCCAATCGCTCAAGGTCGTCAGGCCGAGCACGAGCAGCACTCCGTAGAGTGCCATCGCCCCGGTCAACTTCATTCCTGACCGCTTCCCCGGCGCTGGCTTCACCGCTTCCGACATTACCGCTCCCAACAACTACGCACTCTGGTGGACAGGGGAGGATTCGAACCTCCGTAGCCCCAAGGGGCGACAGATTTACAGTCTGTTGGTATTAACCACTCACCCACCTGTCCGAAATCCGCCCCCACTTCCACCTCCGGCCCCGCGGGCGCAGGCGGCAACCTGGAGCTGGCGGAGGGAGTTGAACCCCCGACCGGCTGATTACAAATCAGCTGCTCTACCAACTGAGCTACGCCAGCCGCGAGCGACCATCCCACTCCTACCTGACCCCAGCCGAAGCCCCGCCACACGCCACCCGGCCGGGGTGCACACCCCTGCCGCGCGCCGAAGATTCGGTGACAAAGAATGTATTCTATAGAAAAAAGACCCCTGTATGCAACCCAAACCCGGGCAGCCACCCGCTGCTGACCTCATTAGTATACCCCAGCACGCCCACCGCCCGCGCCAGTGGCGCTGGGTTGGGGTCGCCGCTCTCGTGGTGGTGGCGCTTTTCACTACGATCTGGCTGCGCGATCGACCCCCGGCCATCGTGCGGATGACGCCCCCGGGCCAGACGCTGCTGTACCTCAACCTGCAGCCGCTACGCCGGGCGGGATGGCTGCAAAGCGCCACCGTCACCCATGCGACCGCGCCCAGCTATGCCGCCTTCATCGCCGCCTCGGGGTTTGATTACACCCGCGATCTCGGCGCGGTGGCGTGTTCACTGACCGGAGCGCCGCTCCATCCCGCCGAGACGACCTGTGTATTAGCCGGCCATTTCGGCGCCCGCTTCACCGCCTGGCTCGCCGGCCACGCCCAGCATCGCATCGCGCTCCCCGGCAGCGGGGCAGCGTATCAGTTCCCCGGATGGGCGCAGCCCACGCGGCCCATGTACGTCTTCCTTCCCGACGCCACGCATCTGGTCGCCACCAACGCCGCCGATCCCGCCGCCATCGCCGGCCACGCGCCGCAGACGCCGCCGTTATGGCACCGTGCCTGGTCCTCGCTCTGGTCTGCGCCCCCGGTTGCTTATCTCGCCGTCGACACGCTTGATCTCGCCGCGGCGCGGGAGTTGGACGGCGCCACGCCACCTTGGCGCGGCGCCCAAAGCCTTGAGGCCCGGGTGCGCGTCTCCGCCGCCTCCGGCATCACCCTCAGCGGCGTCGAACAAACCACGAGCCCCGCCAACGCCGCCGCGGCGAGGAATTGGCTCGAACCGGCCCTCGCCTCCCTCGCGCAAAGCCTGCCACCCGATGCTGGCGGCAGACTCAGCCTGCGCGACGTTCTTGACCGGCTTCAGGTGCGGCAAACCGGCGCGCAATTGACCGTCTCATTGCAACTCGACCCCGCCTTGGTCGCCTCTCTGGCCCGGGCTCAACCCGCCCCATGATCAAGGTGAGGCGAAATGCCGGATATGCGCATCGATAAGTGGCTATGGGCGGCGCGGTTTTTCAAAACCCGGGCGCTGGCGCAGCGGGCCTGCGAGCTGGGACGCGTGCAACTCGGCGAACAGAACGTGAAACCCGCGCGCGAGTTGCACGCCGGTGATCGTCTGCGCGTCACCACGGAGGGCGGGACGTTCGACATTGAGGTCGTGGCGCTGAGCGAAGTCCGCGGCCCGGCAACGGTGGCGCGGACGCTGTACAGCGAAAGCGACGCCAGCCGCGCCGCCCGCCAGCTCGCCGCCGCCGAGCGCAAGGCGCAGGGGCCGGGCCCCGATTTCGGCTCCAACCGCCCCAGCAAACGCGACCGCCGGCGCATCATCCAATTCCGCCAGGACCGCGGCTGAGGGGCGAGCGGCGCGGCGGTGGCGTTACCCCGCCGCCTCGCTTGGCCCCGCGGCCGGGGCGGCGGCGATTTGGCGACCGCAGCGCGTTACCGCCTCGAGCAGGGCCTCCAGGTCGCGCGCCTGGGTGCGGTGGTTCACAATCGCCGCCCGCAGCGCCACCCGGCCATCCAGCACCGTGGTCGAGGGGACGGCGATGCCGGAGTGTTGAACCGCGGCGGCGATCCTGGCGTTCACAGCGTCCTGATCTTCGCCGCCATCGCGGGCGCCGCCGCGATACCGGAAGCAGACGATGTTGAGCGGCACCGGCGCCGCCAACTCCAGCTCGGCGTTGGCCGCGATGCGCATCTCGAGGTACCGCGCCAGCCGGCAGCATCGGGCGACCACCTCGCCTAACCGTTGTGTGCCGTAGACCTTGAGCGTGAACCAGGCTTTCAGGGCGCGGAAGCCACGGGAGAGATCGGGACCGTAATCGCAAGGCCAAGGCGAGCCCGCCGCGGCGCCGCGCGTGGCGCGCCGTAGATAGGGGGCGTCAACCGCGAACGTCGCCAGGGCTTGCTTCCCGTCCCGCACCAAAATAAATCCGGCATCGTAGGGCGCCTGCGCCCACTTATGAAAATCGCAAGCGAGGGAGTCGGCGCGCTCGAGGCCTTCGAGCCGGGGGGCCAGTTCGGGGGCGAGCTTCGCCCAGGCGCCGAAGGCGCCATCGACGTGAAACCACATTCCCTCGCGGGCGGCGATTTCACTCAGGTCCCGCAGCGGATCGATGGCCCCGATATCGACGGTGCCGGCGGTCGCCACCAGCAGAAACGGGATCCGGCCGGCGGCGCGGTCGGCGGCGACGGCGGCGCGCAGTTCTGCCAGGCGGATACGGTGATGCTCGTCCACCGCGATGGGGCGCAACGCGGCCGCGCCGAGCCCGGCCATGTGCATCGCCTTACTGATGCAGGCATGGGCGGCGGCGGAGGTGTAGGCGGTGAGGTGGCCCTCGCCGTTGCCATTCAGGCCGCCGGCGCGCAGCGCCGCCTCGCGGGCAATGAGCACGGCGATAAAGTTGGCTTGCGAGGATCCGGTGACAAACAACCCTGAAGCGCCTTCAGGAAAGCCGAACACCTCCCGCATCCACTCGCTCACCTGCCGCTCGATCTCGATGGGGGCGTGATCGCGTCCGCCGAGGTTGGAGTTCAACCCCGCGGCAAGCATCTCGGCCAGCATCCCGACCGCCGTGCCGCCACCGTGCACCCAGCCCATGAAGCCGGGATGCACGTTGCCCCCCGCATACGGCAGCACGATCTCCTGGAACTCGCGGTACACGTCCGCCAGCTCCCCGGGCGCGGCTGGCAACGGCGCCCGGAACCGCGCCCGCACCGCCTCGGGCATGACCTGCCACACCGGCCGGCGGCGAATTTCCGCGGTGTAATCCAACATGTCGTCGAGCATGCGGTGGGCCAGCGCGCGCAGCGGCTCCCACGCCTCCGGATCCAGGGTCGGCGCTTCGGGTGGCTCGCCACTTTTCGCTGGGTCGCTCCCGCTGGTCGCTTGAGGGCGGGCTTCGACTGGCGGCAGGGGACGCACGCTCGGCTCGTGGCGTCTCGAAAATGCCTCGGGTGGGATCATAGCGTGGCGCAGCGCGCGGCGCTGGCGGCGGGGACGCCGCTCTGGCGCCGCAGCATCGCCTCGAAGGCGGCGAAAAGGCGGCGCATCGCCGGGCGCTTATAGGGAAACATTTGCGGCGAATCCATGGCGTGCGCGGCGAGGCAGGTCGAACCCTCAAACAGCAGCAGCTCGCCGGCGGCGGTTTCGGCGCAGTCGATGCCCCAGTACTCCAGTCCGATGCGCTCCGCCATGGCGGCGAGAGCGGCGCCGTGCCGGCGCCCAAACCCGCCCTCGAAGCCGGTCATAAAGGCGTCTTCCTCGGCCCGCTTTTCGGCGCTCGCCGCCATATCGGCGTTGTGATACCACAGCTTCCATTCGCCGCCGATCGCCATGTGGCAGGGATAGGCCTGCCCGTCCACCATCATGATGCGATATTTGCGGTACACCCCTCCGGGACCGCTGTAATCGATAAAAGGCGAAAGATAGAACTCCGCCGCCGGCTCGGCCGCGAGACCGGCGGCCACGTCGGCGGCGGTATCGAACCTGACCAGGCCGCGGCCGCCATGGGAGCCCACCGGACGCGCAATGAGCGGCAGCGCCATGCCGGGGCGCAGCGCGCCGGCGGCCACGCCGCCCGCCAGTTGTTCCAGCGCCGCCCGGGGCACGCGCAGTGTCGGCGGCATGACCACGCCGGGAATCCCCGCCAAGGCGTGGAACATCCGCTCCCGCATCAGCAACGGCAGCCGGCTCGACCGGTTCAGCAGCGGACGCGGCCAGGCCGGGGCGCGGCTCTCGATCTGCTCGAGCAAGAGGCGATTGGCATCCGACATGTCGGCGGCGACGATGGCCACATCGTGGTCGGGCAGCTTCGCCGGGATTGCCTCGCCGGGCACCAGGTACAGCGCGACCAACGCCACGTCCCGGTCTTCCAAGAGGAACTCGATGGGCATGTTATCGCCCACGCCGCCGGGAGCCATCAGCGCCAGCACGCGCAGCGCCTGCCGGGAGGCGGGCCACGAGGGCTGGTACAACCGCTGCAGGCGCAGCGCTTCCCCCTGGCGCTGCAGCCCGCCGGCGGGATCGCCGAGAAGCTGGTCAACCACGCACAGGTTCATCCGCGTCCCGGCATCGGCGGGGGCCGCTGCCAAGCGCGCCGCGAGCACCGCCCGCAGCGGCTTCAAATCGCCGCCGTCAAAGGCCGTTTTGAACAGTTGCGCCATGCACAGCGTGGCGGCGGGGCGGGTGGAACTCTGGTCGATGTTCATGGGATCGAAGCTCCTGGGACGGAAGATCCTGGCAATGGAGGTCAAGCGTTTCTGCAAGCAGACCGACCTTATCCAGCACCGCCGCGATGCGGGCGTCCTCGCCTTCGGCGTGGCCCGCCGGCATGCCACCGGCGCAGGAGGCGCCATAACAGGCATCGGAAACGGTGCGCGCGCTGGCGGCGATGCGCAAGGCGCCGACCACTCCCCACCGCGGGTGCCGCACGGCCACGGGTTGTCCGATGTGGCAGCCACGCGCGGCGATGGCGCGCTGCGGCGGCGCGAGAGGAAGGATGGAGAAATCCGCGCTCATGGCCTGATAAATGCGGTCGCAGGCCGCAACGGAAAGGTAGCGGCCGCGGTGTTCCACCTGGAAGGGAAAGATGGTGCACACGCTCATCTCGCCGTCCAAGGGCACATCGCCGCCGGCGCCGGGCCATGCCGGCAAAGGGTGGAAATGCGGCCGCCGGGCGAGGGCACGGTGCATCGAGGCGGCAAAACCGCGCAGCGTGGCGGCGCGGTCGGCCGCTGGCACGGTGTAGTAGGTACGCAGCTCTTCTGCCGCCGCGGCCCAGCGCAGAAGCTGGCCCACGTTTGGCCGCGACGGCAATCCGGCGCGGATGCTCCGCCACGCCGGCGGCCAGTCCTGCCGGCAGCTGTAGAGGCGCAACCCGGCGGGCACGGCGACGGCGCGCGCCAACCGCGCCGCCGGCGCGGGCGGGATTAATAGGGCGCCGCTCAGCGCCGGACCCGAGAAAAATTTGGAGCCGGTGATCAAGACCATCCAGCCCCGGCGCAAATACATCTGCAGGCGACGGCGGCCGAGCCGCATTTGACAGGCGTCGACCACCACCTGCACGGCCCCGCCCGCTGCCGTCCCCATCGCGCCGATTTCTTCCAGCGCCGCCAGCCCTGGGCACCGCGACCCGAATTTGGAGCTGTCCATGGCGTGCACCACGACGCGCGCTCCGGAGGCGAGGGCGCCAGCCACCGCCGCGCACACGGCGCGATCGAGAGCCGCGGGGGAACGCAACTCGCCCCCCGGGCCGCGCACGGGAATCAGGACCGGATCGAGCACGGACAACCCGGCGATCGGCGCGCCGCGCGTCACCCGCGCGCCGCTCGCCGTGCGGGCGTTGAAATGGCGCCCGGCGGCCGTGTAGGCGGTGCCGCTGCCGGTTTCATCGGCGGCGGCCACGATGCTGACCAGCGGCGCACCCAGCATGACCTGGGCGGCGTAGAGGGCATGAACCTGGGAATCGGTGCCCGAAGGCGAAAAGACGATGTCGGCGTCCTCCGGCGCCAGACCCAGCTCGGCGCGGAGAAGATCACGGAGGTTTTCGGCGCTGCGGTCGCCGGCGGCGGCAGCGCCCTCCGCGCGGGCGTACGCCTCCAGGTCGCGATGCGCCCGCGCGGCGGCGGCAAATCCCCGCGGCGAAATCGCCATCGCCGTCGACGAGCCGAAATCCACCACCCCGGCCTGGCGCCCGCCATAGCCGTCCAGCCCGCGCAGCGGCGCCAGGGAGCGGCGCGGATCCATGCCCGACGCCAGATCATGGGCCAGCGCCAGTGCGGCGGCATCCTCGCCCGCCAACGGAGTCATGGTCCTGGTGCGCATCGGCTTCCAGCGCCGTCACAAACGGAGCTGTGGCGCCACCCTGGCTACAGGCACGCTCAGGGCCAACCAACCGGCAGTTTGCTGAGTGGATTCTAATGTTGCCGAGGCGCTACGCCCATTCGCCCTGGCGCATCACCGGCTCGGCGCTGCCGGAAGCGGTGATCCCATCCACGTCAATGCGGCCGGAGCCGATCATCCAGTCAACGTGAATCAAGCTCTCATTCGCTCCCCGTGCGGCCAGCTCGGCGGGGGTGGCGTGGTCACCGCCTTGCAGGCAACTGTTATAGGCCTGGCCCAGCGCGATATGGCAGGCGGCGTTTTCGTCAAACAGGGTGCTATTGAACAGCAGGCCGCTGGCGGCGATGGGCGAGGAGTGCGGCACCAGGGCCACCTCCCCCAACCGGCGCGCGCCGGCGTCGGTATCGATCATGCGCTGCAACACCTCCTCGCCCTGCGCGGCGTGCGCTTCCACGACCTGGCCGCCCTCGAATCGCACGGCAATCTTTTCGATCATGGTGCCCTGGTAGGAGAGCGGCTTGGTGCTGGTCACCTGACCGTCGACGCGGTTTTTGTGGGGGGTGGTAAACACCTCTTCGGTGGGCATGTTGGGAATGCAGTAGCGGCCATTGGCGGCGTTCATGCCCCCGCCGAGCCAGAGGTGCCCGTCGGAGAGCCCCACCCGCAAATCCGTGCCTGGGCCGCGGAAATGAAGGGCGGCGTAGCGCTTCGCGTTCAACCGCGCCGCCCGCGCATGCAGCTTTTCGTCATGCTCTTTCCAAGCTGCCACCGGATCGGCACGGTCGACGCGGGAGGCCGCAAAAATCGCGTCCCAGAGCCGCGTCACCGCTTCCGCCTCGGGCAGGTCCGGAAACACCGTCTTTGCCCACGCCGGCGTGGCGCAGGCGACGATGGTCCAGTTGATGGCGTGTTTGGTGATCAGTTCCAAGGCAGGCCGGTAGGCGGTGGATGTCGCGCGGTTGGCGCGGCTGACTTTCTCCGGGTCTTCCTTGGACAGCAGCGCGGGATTGCCGCCGGCGATGGCGAGGCGGGCCGCGCCGCCGCGGTACGCCGCCGCCATGCCGTCGTAGAGCCACCCCGGCGCCGCATCGAAGCCGGCCTCGGCGCCATGGCGGAAGCGCAGCAGCGTTGCTTCCTCATCGCTGAGCAGGGTGGTCACCAGCGTGGCCCCGGCGCGGTAAGCGTGTTCGGTAATCCGCCGCACCAGCGGCGCCGCCTCCAGCGTAGCGGTCATGACCAACTGCTGGCCGCTCGCCAGTCCCAGGCCGGAGTGCACGGCGACTTGGGCGAGGCGATCGAGCTTGTCTTCAAACGACAGCGGCGCGGCACCCGGTTTTTTGGAGGCGGGGATGACGGTACTCATGTCACCATTATCGGGCCCGGCGGAGGCGCCCGCAACCACCGCCGCTCCAGCCGTCAAAGCCATGCGGCAGGAGCGTTCCCGGTCCGCCTCTGGCCATCTACGGTGCGTTGAGCGGATGGTCTCCCCAGCGCTTTCGGGCGACGCTGCAGGGATATTTCCTGCCCCGCCAGCCTCGTCGGACGGATTGTTATGTCGCCGCTGGACTATGGAGCCCGGTGCTGACGCATTACTTTCGCCTCTCGCTTCCTGCGATCGCTGTCGCGGTCCTGCTGGGACGTGCGATCAATCAACGCATGAGCGGTCACGATTTTTCCGGCTTATATACTTCAGCCTGATCGCAGTCGGGTGCGCGCTCCTCACACAGGCGATAACGCGGTAGCTGGGCCGGGCCGGGGCATCTCACCGTCAACCGCTGGGACTATACTGGTGCCACCGTGAAAATCATCGTCATTGGCGCCACCGGTACGATTGGGTCGGCGGTCGCGCAAGCCTTGGCGGCGCGCCGGCATGAAGTGATTGGCGCCAGCCGCCACGCTGCTCTGGCGGTGGAGATTGAAGAAGGGACCTCGATTCAGCGGCTGTTCGACACCATCCCCGCCATCGACGCCGTGGTGTGCTGCGCTGGCAACGCCACCTTTGGATCGTTGGCCAGCTTAACCGACGCCGACTACCAGCTCGGCCTCCGCAGCAAGCTCATGGGCCAAGTCGCGCTGGCACGGATCGCCAAGGACCGCCTGCGCGACGGTGGCTCGATCACGCTGACCTCGGGCATCCTGGCCACCCGACCCATGCCGGGCAGCGCCGCCATCTCGTTGGTCAACGCCGGACTCAACGGCTTTGTGCGTGCCGCCGCGCTGGAGCTGCCTCGCCGCCTACGCATCAACATCGTCAGCCCGCCCTGGGTGAAGGAAACCATGGTCAAGCTGGGCATGGATCCCAGCACCGGCCTCGCCGCCACCCAGGTCGCCCAAGCCTACGTGGCCAGCGTCGAGGGCCAACACCAGGGGGTGGTGCTGGACCCGGCCCATCTCCCGCCGCACTGAACTGTGGCTCCGGCTGCCGCTTGCCTTCTTGCGTGGCGGCAGCCGCCGCCGGATCTACAATGGCCGAACTGTGCAGAAACTCGGGACCGGACACCCGATGCTTCCGGCGTCGCGTGAAATAACGTCGCCTGTCCGTGGAATGGAGATGGGATGAGCATTAACTCCTACGTCGTGAAGGGGACGGCGGTCGGCGCGCTGGGCGGGCTGCTGTTCGGGTTTGACACGGCCGTCATTTCCGGAACCACGCAGGCGCTCACCTCGGTCTACCATCTTTCGCCGTTCATGCTTGGCGTCACGGTCTCGAGCGCGCTGCTGGGCACGGTGATCGCCGCGCTGGGCGCCGGCATTCCCGGCCAGCGCTACGGGCGGCGCGCCTCGCTGCGCCTCATGGCGTTGTTCTACCTCATCTCGGCGCTGGGCTGCGCTTTCGCCTGGAATTGGCCCGCGCTGATCGTGTTCCGCTTCGTCGGCGGGCTGGGCATTGGCGGTTCCTCGGTGTTGGGGCCGATGTACATCGCCGAAATCGCGCCGCCCAAGTGGCGCGGGCGGCTGGTCGGCTGCTTTCAAATCAACGTCGTCGTTGGCATCCTGCTCGCCTACCTTTCCAACTACATCATCGCCTCGCAGCACCTGGGCGCGGCGGAGTGGCGCTGGCAATTGGGCGTGTCCGGGTTTCCGGCGCTGTTGTTCCTGATTGCCCTGTTCGGCATCCCACGCAGTCCGCGCTGGCTGGTGATGGAGCACCACCTGGACGAGGCCGCCGCGGTGCTGCGCCGCGCCGGCGTGCCCGACGTGCAGGCCCAGATCGCCGAGATCGTGGAATCGGTGCAGCTGGAGAAGGTGGCGGCAAAAGAGCGGCTGTTTTCGCGCAAATATGCGAAGCCACTCTTTCTGGCGATCACGGTGGGCATGTTCTGCCAGTTGTCGGGCATCAACGCCATCCTGTACTATCTCAACGACATCTTCGCGCTGGCCGGCGCCAGCACCATGTCGGGCAACTTGCAGGCCGTAGCCGTGGGCGCCATGAACCTGGTGGCGACCTTGGCCGCCATGGCCGTCATTGATCACATCGGACGGCGGCGTCTGCTGCTCATCGGCACCTCGGGGCTGGTGGTCACGCTGGCGGCGGTCTCGGTCATCTTCTACACCCACCAGCACATGAACTGGCTGGTTTGGCTGCTGCTGGCCTATATCGCCTGCTTTGCGATTTCACAGGGCGCCGTCATCTGGGTGTACGTCAGCGAGGTCTTCCCCAACCGCGTGCGCTCCAAGGGCCAGAGCGTGGGCAGCTCGGCGCACTGGATCACCAACGCCGTCATCGCGCTGGTGTTCCCCATCATGGCGACCACCTCGGGCGCCTATCCGTTCATTTTTTTCACCGTGATGATGGTGCTGGATCTGTTCATCATCGCCGTCTATTACCCGGAAACCACCGGCATCTCCCTCGAACAGGTGCAGCACGAGTTCGGGATTCGATAACGCCGCACGAACACTACGGGCGGACCGGGCCACAGCTCTCGTCCAGGTCAGGCGCGCCAGCGCAGAAACGCGCCCACGCCCCCGGCGGCCTGGAGGAGCGCGGGATCGTCGACAAAGGTGACGGCGGCATCGGTTTGCTTGGCTCGCGTCACGAAACGATCGGGGCCGCCTTCCAGGGAAGAACTTATCAATAGTTCCTCGACCTGGCCGTTGGCCAGCGCGGCGCGGGCGCCCGGCCGTGTTGATCGGGCCGGGTGTCCAGGTACACGCTCAATACCGGCAAGCGACCCGGCTCGAAGGCAAGCAGGCGCGCCAGCGCTGCCTCGATGGACTCCGCCAGAACATCGGTTTGAATGGCCATGAAACATCCTTTCCGCCGGCAGCCGGCCTAACAGGCGGCTCGCCACTTTTGCTCGTGACTCCAGCGATCGGCTTGGTTAAACCACTTACTGCCATGGCCGTCGATCCCCTTCGAGGGCCATCTCCGACACAGGGCCCCCATAACGTGGGAGTATACCGGCGCGACCTCAATCCATCCTTGCAATTGGAGATCGTCGCCGCGCGCCCTCGGGGCGAAGTTCCATGACCGCTCCTGCATCCACTCGTGCTACAACCAGATCGCATTCGCGAAGTGCGCGCAGCTTGAGGGCGAGCGACATGAAATATTCCGCCTCTCCCTGGGTATCGAATCTCGCCACTTCGGTACCAGCCGCCATGCCGGTGCTTTCCAGTGCGGTCCGTAAGCAAACGACGAACTGTGTCATACCCTCGTCATACCTTCCTCCCTTAGGGGAGTTGCCCTGTGTTCAGCATTTTCGTCCCATCGCACGCCTTAGCGACGTGCAATTTGGCACAGCAACGGAGTCTTGGACCCATTTATGATTTTTCGACAGGCGCTTGCGCCTGAATTAAGGAGAAGAGATGAGTCTCCGAATGCCGCTCAATTATTCCGATGCCACCGAAATGGACGGAAACCTCAATGACGCGAACGAGGAGGTCATGCGCGGCAGGTCCGCCCCTGGCCGAGACGTTGAAGGATTGAAGCGCGATCTCGGACAGGCTGAAATCCCAGTGGAACAAACCGGGGGGAACCTGTAGGCCATACCAGCGGCATGGGTGATGATCTCTTGTGCCCCGGTGGTCCACGGCTGCTCGACGCTTGACAGCCGTCTGATGCCAAGATAGATTCCGATGAAGCGTTCCTGGAATTTCACCGCCGGAGCCGCAGACCTGAGAGGGGCAAGGCGGTCAACGCTTCCGGTTCAAGGCGAGGCGTAGCGTGCAGGCAGGAAAGGAACCGATGCTTCCTCCAAAAAAGACGCGTGATCTGGCCCGCAGCCTTGTTGCTCGCGAGGGCGAAGCCAGTCTGCGGATCCAACCCACAACGGTGCGCGCTTATGAGCGGCTGCGCCTGCAACTCAGCATACTCATGGGAGTGGACGGTTTTCATGCGGTCGCTTCTCGCGCCTTGGCTCTCGCCAAGTCGCATTCACCCCGGCTCAACGCTGTGCAGGTTACTGCGGATGGCGGCTTGCTCGGTCTCGACGCAGTTGGGGGTGGCGAGGCCGGAATCGTTCTGATTGCACAGCTGCTCGGCCTGTTTCTCACCTTCCTAGGGGAGGCGACAACACTGCGTTTGATTGAAGATTTACACCTGCAGGTTACCGCCGCGCCAGAACCGGCGACGATCGGAGCGGACCCGGCCGGCCTGGCGGCCGAGGGACCGGCCGCGGCGGCAGCTTTCAGCGACCTTCTGCTGGAAATCGACCGGCTGAGGATTGCGGGCGACAATATTGAGACCTTGGCGGCTAAGTATCCAGGGATGGAGGAGGGGCTCGTGAGTCTTGCGAGCAACATTCAAAGCATTGCCACGGTTCTGGACGTTTTCACCCTCATCAAAAGCAAGGCGGGCGAGCGGCTGAACGACGCACCGCTCCCACAAATGAATGGCTATGTGCATTGAGTGCGGCCAGAGCCGCACCCAGAGCCGCGAAGGATAGAGCCGCCGCCGCAATCATCCGACCAAGCCTATTAATGGCATTCATTTTCTCCTATCTTGAACAGTGCAGTTTTCAATATGACGGCTGCCCCGGAAATGCGATGTTTGGCCCATCGGCTTCTTACTTATGAAGTTGATTTAGGCACGATCGCCGCGCCTTCCGAGTCGGCGACACTTCGCGTCTATGAGAAGCTACGCCAAGGGCTCGTTGAGTTTGCAGGAGTAGCAGCCTTTCAGTCGCTCGCTTCCCGCGCCTTGACAATCGCCCGAACAGAAGCTCCCAGCCTGAGCGCGGCGCGCGTTGCCGCAGACGGAACTTTGCAGGGCCTGGGCGAGGTTGAACATCCAATGGACATGGACACCGATCAGGCTGGCGAGGTGGGGGTCATCCTTATCGCGCGCTTACTCTGCCTGCTGAATATCTTCCTGGGCGAATCCCTGACGTTGGGCCTGCTGCGGGTAACGTGGCCAAGGGAAGCCATCGAGGATTGCAATTCCGAGAACGAGAGAACAACATGAGCACCCAGGACAGAGTGAAGATCAATAAACTACCCACCGGAGTTCCGGGCCTCGACGAGATTGTGGGTGGCGGTCTCCCGGAATTTTCGTTCAATATTATCGCCGGTGCGCCGGGAAGCGGCAAGACGACGCTGGCACATCAGTTTGTGTTTGCCAATGCCACGCCGGAGCGTCCGGCGCTCTATTTCACCGTCCTTGGCGAGTCCGCCATCAAAATGCTGCGATACCAGCAGCAGTACACGTTCTTCGATCCGGCCAAGCTGCCGGACTCCATTCGTTTTATCAACCTGAGCCACACTGTCTTGGAGAAGGACCTGGGCGCGGTCTTGGCGGGAATCACCCAGGAAGTTGAAAAGTCCAACCCCGCCGTTGTGGTGGTCGATTCCTTCCGGACCATGGTGCGGAAGCCACAAAGTGATATCGACCTGCAATCGTTCATTCAACGCCTATCCTTGTTTCTGGCGAGTTGGCAGGCGACAACGTTCCTGATCGGCGAATATGCGGAGGATGAGCTGCGCGACAATCCCATCTTTACCGTCGCCGATGGGTTGTTCTGGCTGCGGCAAACGCAGGAGCGCAATTCAATTGTACGGAAGCTGCAGATCATCAAACTGCGCGGCCAGAATTCCGTGCCGGGACTGCACACATTCCGCATCACCGAAGCCGGATTGCAGGCGTTTTCGCGGACGTTTGGGTTGAGCGGGCACTTGAAGGCTCCGCCCAATCACCGGCGGCTTTGCTTCGGTATTCCTGAGTTGGACAAGATGCTCGATGGTGGCGTTCGCGAAGGCGATAGTGTCCTCGTCGCCGGGTCCTCGGGAACCGGGAAGTCGGTCTTGGCCACGCAATTCATTGCCGAAGGCATACGCCTGGGAGAGCCGGGGATCGTGGCTGTCTTTGAAGAACGTCCCCAAGCTTATGCGGAACGGGCCGCCATCCTGGGCTTGGATCTGGAAACGCCACAGAAAAACGGCCAGCTCGCCATCCTTTATTTGCGGCCACTGGATCTCTCCGTGGATGAGACCATGCACGCGATTCTCGACGCGGTGCAGAAGAATGGCGCCAAGCGTCTGGTGATCGACTCGCTGGCCGGCTTTGAAATGGCGCTGTCGCCCGGGTTCCGCGCCGACTTCCGCGAATCGCTCTACCGCATGATCTTCGCCTTGACGGGCATCGGAGTGACGATTCTGAGCACGGTTGAGGTGGATGAGTCTTTCACTGAGTTCCCGTTCAGCACCTACTCAATTTCTTTTCTCACCGACGACATTATCCGGCTGCGGTATGTATCCATCGATGGCCAGCTCCGCAAGATCATGGTGGTGATCAAGATGCGCGGTGGCAATCACGCCAAGGATATTCGCGAGTATGAGATAACGTCTGAGGGCATCGTGATTCTGGGTAAGCGACTCATAGAGTATCAGGGCCTGATCAGCGGAATCCCCGTTCACACGGACAGACCCCGCTCGGCGGGAGAGCCTTCGGAGGACATGGGAATCGGGCACAAAACCTAAGCGAGCATCTACCGCGGCAAAGCGGTGGCCGCCCGCAACGCGGGAGCGCCGGGGGCGGGAGTTGGCCGGGGTGGTTCCGGACCTGCGGGGGCGTAGAGCCTCCACCAGCCGAAATCTCGCAACCGATTGAAAGTGTTGGTTGCGGGGGGTGGATTTGAACCACCGACCTTTGGGTTATGAGGGCCTCTCAAGCTCGTAAGTGATTGAAAACTATGGGCACAGGTGGCGCTGTCAGACCCTCAAAAACGCCCAAAATCACCCTCGGCACCTGGTATTGGGGGTCCAAAGGGGGTGCGTTTTGACCTTTGGGTTTTCGCAGTGACGATCCGGGCAGTGCTGTGCAACCCGAAAATCGGGCACTACGGCATGTCCGAACAGTGTATAATAATTTAGGACTTCATCGTGCAGGGAAGCACCATTCAAACCAGCGTTGCCGACCGGATCGGCGCCCAGCCGGCATCGGTATGGACGCCGGCCGATTTCCTCGATTTGGGCAAGAGGGATGCGGTGGACAAGGCCCTGCAACGGCTGGCCCACGCCGGGACCATCCGGCGCGTTCAGCGCGGCCTCTACGACATCCCCAGGGTCAGTACTTTGACTCGCAAGGCGACCGTGCCGGATTATCGCGCCATCATTGACGCCGTCGCCCGCCGTGTTCAGGCTCCGATGCTCATCGATGGCCTGACGGCGGCTAACGATCTAGGGCTGTCCGACGCAGTGCCCGCTCGGATGGTCGTTCATACCGGAGCGCGGCTTCGCCCCATGCGTGTCGGAAACCTCAAGATCACTTTCAAGCCCACCACATCACGAAAGCTGTATTGGGCATCGCGCCCGGCGATGCGCATCGTTCAGGCGCTCTATTGGCTACGCGACATCGTTCCGCAAAATCAGGATCGGATCATCGCCCGCCTGCGGGCTATAGTCAACGATCCATCGCACGGCGCGGTAATTCGGATCGATTTGCAGACCGGGCTCGCCACATTGCCCGCCTGGATGCAGGAAATCGTCCGAACGATTCTCGCTCCTGAACCTGCCCAAGCCAAAGGTCGCGCGCCTCAGCCAGGTCGTGCCCAATGATGAAACCCGATTTCAAGGAACTTATTGGCGGCCCGCCGGATGAGCGCACGGATCTCTTCTTGTCCTCCGCGACGCGCCTGGGCACGCTCATACAGAACATCGAAAAGGATTTCTGGGTCTGCTGGATTCTCGATGCCCTTTTCAACGGCCTGCAAAACGGTGGCCCGCGCTTGCTGTTCAAAGGAGGAACATCGCTATCGAAAGGCTACGGGCTCATCAGCCGATTTTCAGAAGACATCGATATCACGGTCTATCGCGAGGACATTGGGGAGCCCGCAACGGTCGCCGAGCTGGAAGCGTTGAGTGGGAAACGGCGCCGGGCAAGACTGGAAAGCATCAAGAACGCGTGCCAGCGCTATATCGGCAGTCAACTGCTTCCCGAATTGGCTGACATTGTCCGGCAGACGATTCCTGGCGGCGCTGAGGTCTTTCTCGATGACGCCGATTCGGATCACCAGAGTCTCCTGTTTGCGTATCCTGCCGTCACCCGGCGGACGGACGGCTATCTACGCCCGACGATCAAAATTGAAGCGGGCGCCAAATCCGCGCTCGATCCACATCAACCAACAGCGGTGGAACCGTACGTCGCGGACGACCTCACCCACCTTGATCTGCGCGTACCGGATGTCATCACCGTGGCGGCCGAGCGCACCTTTTGGGATAAGATCGTCATTCTCCATGGCCAACGGAACTGGTTTGAGCGTCGTGGAGAGCTTCGGCATGGTGGACAGCGGATTTCAAGGCACTACTATGACGTGCATCAACTGTTCCAGTCTCCGCTGGGCCAAACCGCCATATCGAATCCCGCTCTCGCCGTCGATTGCGCAAGGCATGCCAGAATGTTCTTCAACAGCCCTGATTTCGATCTGGAGCACGCCGTTCCCGGCAGCCTCGTATTGATACCAGCCAAGGGCATGGTGAATGCCTTGCGGCGCGACTACCAAGCCATGAGCGGAATGATCTTCGGGTCCGTTCCATCTTTTGAGGCTGTGGTTGATTCCATTCAGGACCTCGAAGCGCAACTCAATCGGTAGCCACGAATATTTGGTCGCGAAAATTGCGTTCCTAGCCAAATCCGCTGGCACGGCCGTTTTCATTGACGTCATGCAGCCCGCAATCCGCTTGCGGCTTGCGCCCTGCATTGAATAGCTCGCGCGCCCCGCCGGAACAGCCGGGAACCGCGTCTCCACCGGGACTATGTCGAAGCCGCATGATTCGATGCTGGAGGGCGCGATGCTCGCGCCCTTTTGGATGTCGCTACCAGGGCGTGAAGCCCGGGATAAAGCCCCCGACATTAAACGTGAACCCGATGTAGTAGCCAGTGTCGGTCTGCGTGTTCAGAGTCGGCGCAGGGGACGTCCCTGCTGAATTCTGAACTGCCAACGGTGCCAGCGCCGATACTCTGGCTACGTGCGCTCCATAGACCAGTTGAACGTCCGGCAATACCTCGGTGCTCCCTCCGAAATAAAAACTGGTGGACGGCGACGCTAACGAAAAGCCAAGGCTCAATCCGGTCCATTTCACGTTGTACTTCTTCAGGCTAAACTTGCTTTCAGCGTCAATGCCCCACAGGTACGTTGTGAGCATGAGCACCGGCTCGACGGTGTGAACCCCTGCGTCGTACGCGATGCAACTTGAGCCGACCTGGGGGTATCCAGTAGCGCAAGTGCCGTTCGCTGTTGAGCTTGAGCCTGGAGCTGGAAAAAACGATGCCGTCGGATTCATCCTTGTGTCGCTGTAGACCATCCCGGCTGCCAAATTGAAATAATAGAGAGGATGCACCTGCGGCAGCGGGGCATTGTATAGCGGCACAAGCTGATCTGTCGCGGACGCAGTGCCCAAGGCAGCGGGCGGCACGGTGCCGGCATCCTCAAACAATACGGCGCCGTTTTTAATTGTTTTAGCCGCATTAAACTGCGGCCTTTGAGCCCCTGATTCGCCGCTTGAAATTGCAAGATAGTAATGGCCACTGGCGGGATCCGAGATAACGTAGCCAGCCATGTACACGGTGTTGGGAGTCCAGGCAGGAACGACGGCAGGCGACCCAATCGGTGCCGTGGTTCCAATGTCCTGCCACGAAACTACCTTTGACAGCCCGTCAGGAAACGGGGCCGGAATCGTTTGCGGGAGGGTTGGCGGCGTTTGCCAGGAAAGCCCGCCCTTTTGGGCCAGGTAGAAGTGCCCCGAGGTAGGGTCTAGGATAACCGAATCCGTCGCGTAATATTTGATTGGCTGCCACGGGGATGCCGATTGCAAGCCTGCGGGGGTACCGGTACCGAGGTCCTCCCAGGTGAGGAGATTTGCTGGGGGCGGTTCGACCACGGTACTTCCCTGGGTTGTGGAGAACAGTGGATATTCTGAGCCTGAAATACCGGAATTGGCTGCAGTAAAAATATGTCCATTTGCGGCTTTGATCGACTGGCCTGCCATATAGGCTGACATTGGCGACCATGGCGGCGGTGTGGTTCCCGAGGCTGCCGTACCCTGCTCCTGCCATTTCAATCCTGCCGGACGCGGTTCCGCTACGGTCTGACGCTGTGTGGCAGGAAACTGTGGCATCTCGTCGCCGGATTCGCCTGACGAGGTCGCTTCGTAATAGTGCCCGTTCATGCTGTCGAGGATGATGCTGCCCGCGCCATATTCCTTGTCTGGGCTCCAGGGAGTCGCAATGGTACCAGCGCCAACAGGGGTGCCTATGCCCATATCAACCCACTTAAGTGTTTGGTCGGAAGGGTCCGAAGTGGGCGGGGTCTCAACCCAGGGCGGCTCCGTCGAACCGGACTGGCCCTCGTTTTCTGCGACGTAATAGTGACCGTTTGATTTACTGGGCGTGACTACAGCACCGGACGCGTATGCGGTGTTCGCCTGCCATGCCTGCCCTGCGGCTGGACCGACGTAGACCGCGTTCACCGATAGTGTCAGGCCGGTGTCGCCCACGAGCTTCACGGGCCACGTAAAGTAATACGTGCTTGGCAGTGGCGCCAGGTGCGAGTGGAAAGCTGGCGCTTGAGTGTTTGCTTGGACGGGCCGCATCGGCGCCGGATTCAGCGGTGTTGCGGCAGCGGCAACGACGTTGATGTTCAAGAACGCGACGCTCGTGATCACGTTAGGCATTGCCTGAATCGCGATGACTAGCGTCTTGTCCGCGAAAAGTGGTGAGGGAGCGGAACCATTCGCGCAGGTGATGTTGGTCTTGGGGAAATCTGTCGGCAAGAGCGACAGCGGCTCCGCCGCACTGCCGCCCGCTACGAGCTCATAGCAGACGAACTGTTTGTCTCTACCGCTGGGTGGTTCTGTGGACGCAGTTCCTAATGGATAAAGTATTCCGGAGATACTCCCCAGCGACGGCGGTGCTGGGCCGGTTGTACTCTTTGCCGGACCTGTTTGGCAATGCGCAGCGGCCGTGAACATCCAAAGAATGGTGATCATGTGTGAGCAGTTGCGGAGTTGGCGGTCCATTTGACCTCCCTGAGCGAGAGACTTTACAGACGGAGCAGATCGTCGGCAGCTAGCCAATGCCGGGCTCTCTCGAAAAATGTGGCCATCGCAGACTGTCGTTCGGCTACGGTAAGGGCTTCCGTGTCTTAACGGCGAGCCCGGAGCCAGCAGCTTCCGCCCCGACTCTTTGGACCACGCCCAGTATAAGCAGGAATAATCTTTTTGACCATTCCAGGGGCGCCGCGATTCTACCCCCGTCCGCCGCGGCGCGGGAGAATCGGCCCGCCGCAGGCAGCCGCGGGCGGGCCGGGGACCTCTTGAGTGTGCCCCACATGGGGGAAATCGGCTGTTTGTCGAGCATTTTCGTGAACACTCCCCGTCTTGTTTCGTTTTTTGGCTGAGTTTTTCATCCCGAATCGCCCGTCGGCTACCCGGTTGGTAGCGACAGGGCCGCGATTCATCGTGCCAGAGAACCCACCCGTTGATACCCGCAGGGTATCAGGCCTAGAAAAAGAAGTATTAGACGGCCATCCTCCCAGGGCGATACGTTCGCCTCATTGCCGGCCCGAGCACCAGCAGAGCCGGCCGAAAGAGGAGGATGCCGTGAAATTGAACCGTCTCCATCGCTTGCGCACCGCGCTCGCCAAACCCATCGTCGCCATTCCAACCGCGCTGACGCTTCTCGTGGTGGAAGCGAGCGCCCAAGCGTCCGCTTCGCCATGGGAGAACGCAGTCAATGCCCTGCAAACGTCCTTCACCGGCCCCATCGCGCGCGGACTGAGTCTGGTTGCCGTGGTGGTCGGCGGCCTGATGTTCGCCTACGGCGAGGGCCAATCGAAGCGCACCATGGCCGGCATCGTCTTCGGCGTCGGCATGGCGCTCGCCGCCGTGAACTTCGTCTCCTGGCTCTTTCCGGCCTAGCTCCATGGAACAGCGGATCAATCGCGTCTTCCGGTCCATGAACCGGCCCCTAACGATATTGGGCGCCGAGCGACGCCTGTTTTTCCTTGCGCTCATGACCGGCGTGGGGCTGTTCAACTTTTTCGGGAGCCTCTTTGCCGGCCTCGTCGCCTTCATCGCGCTATGGCTGCTGGCGGCGTGGTCCACCCGGAGCGACCCCCAAATGCTGCGGATTCTGTTGAACTCCGCACGCTCACGGATTCGCTATGACGCTGCCAAGCACGACATCGCACAAGTCCGGATCGTTCGCCATGTTTAGGCTCAGCCGCATTTTCCGGGATTATGAGGAGTCGGGCGCGCTCAACGCCTACGTCAGCCTCTATGGCTTCTGGGACGAGCAGATGGTCATCACGAAGGCCGGCGACCTGGCGCTCGCCGTCAAGGTCCAGGGCGTGGACTACGAATGCCTCGACTCCGCCGCGCGCGACTACGTGACCAAACGACTGGAGTCGGCCTTCCGTGTCTTCGACGGCAAACTTCGCCTGTACCAAGTGGTCTTCAAGGAAAACCGCCCGAAAATCCCGTGGCCCGAGCACGACAGCCCGGTCGTGAACGCCACCCTGCAGAACCGCCGCCATCACTTTGAAGGCAAGGCGGACTCGCTCTTTGAGATCGAAATCTACTTCGTCTTCCTCTATGAGGGCTTCCGCTACCGGACGGGCCTGCTCCACACCCTGCCCAAGCTGGCGCAGTCGCCCGCGACCGCCCTGCGCGAGATGGCGGCGCTCTACTCCAATCGCGGGCAGACGACGCTGATCCGCGAGCAGATCGAAGCCGCCGCAGCGGTTCTCCGCAACCGGGTGCGCCTGTTCCTCCAAAGCACGAGCGACTACCTGGGAGCGGAGCTATTGCCGGCCGCTGGCGTATTCCGCCTCTTCCACCGGCTCCTGAACGTAGACCGCGAGAAGCGCGACAGCGCCGCCCTCAAGGAAACGCGCTTCCTCGACTACCAGCTCTGCGATTCCGATCTTGAAGCCCACCGCGACCACCTCCGGCTGGGCGACCAGTACCTGCGCGTGCTGACGCTAAAGCAGCCTCCCAGCCAGACTTTTCCGGTGATCCTGCGCAAGCTGCTGGAGGTTCGCGCCAACTTCCACGCGGTGAGCGAATGGCAGGTCGAATCGCCCGCCAAGTCGCGCAAGCAGATTCAGTCCATGCGCCGCCATTTCCACAACAGCAAGACCTCCATCCTCAGCCAACTCAATACCGCCGACCAGAAGTACCAGCCCGATCTACTGGTGGACGACTCCAAAGAGGCCCTGATCGCCGAACTCGGCCAGTGCATGACCGCCATCGAGATGGAGGGCCGCCAGTTCGGCGAGTTCTCGCTGTCGCTCGTGGTCTACGACCAAGACCTCGCGGCGGTCCAGCGGGCCGAGGGCGAGCTGATGAAGGCGTTCAGCGCCCACGATGGGACGCTCTTCGGCGAGCGCTACAACCTGCTCAACGCCTTCTTCGCGACGATTCCGGGGAACCGCGCCTTCAACCTGCGGCGGTTCTACCTGACCGACGCCAACTACGCCGACCTCTCGTTCCTGTTCACCATCCACGCCGGCGAGAAGACCAATGCGCACCTGAAGCGCGAATACCTGGCGGTGCTGGAGACGGCCCAGGGTACGCCCTACTTTTTCAACCTGCACCACGCCGACATCGGCCACACCTTGATGGTCGGCATGACCGGCTCTGGAAAATCCTTCGCGCTCAACTTCCTAATCCAAAGCCTTCAGAAATACGATCCCTACATCTTCATCTTCGATCTCGGCGGCAGCTTCCGCGCTATGACCAAGCTCCATGGCGGAAGCCACCTGGAGATGGGCTACCAGGCGCTCGAATCCCGAGGCGTGTCCATCAACCCGTTCTGCCTCGCGCCCACTCCCGACAATCTCCACTTCCAATACTCGCTGGTGCGGCTGCTGGCCGAGGATAGCGCGCACACGCCGTTCACGCCGGCGGACGAGCGGGAGCTATACGGAGCGATCGAGAGCGTCTACACTCTGCCCGAGGCCAACCGGACGCTGTCGAGCTTGTCCCGCATCCTGCCGCGACCGCTGGCCGAGCGCTTGCACAAGTGGACCGCGGCCGGTCCATACGGATTCGCCTTCGACAACGCGCAGGACACGCTCACGTTCAGCCGGTTCCAGTGCTTCAACTTCGAGGGCATGGATTCCTACCCGGAAGTCTTGGAGCCGCTGCTGTTCTACGTCCTCCACCGGGCGAACGGCGCCTTGGCCGATCCGAAAATCTCGACCGTTTTCAAGGCATTCGTCATGGATGAGGCGTGGCTGTTTTTCCGCAATCCGACCATCCGTGACTACATCGTCGAGGCGCTGAAGACGTGGCGGAAGAAAAACGCGGCGATGATCCTGGCCACCCAATCGCTCGACGAACTGCGCAAGTCCGGAATCATCGATGTCGTGGTCGAGAGCTGTGTCACCAAGCTCTTCCTCGCCAACCCCGACCTCGACCA
>JANWLQ010000121.1 GCA_025450725.1 Terriglobales bacterium | reverse complement strand
TTCCGCAGCCGCCGTGGCCGGCGATGGCTACGTTGCGGACGTGGATGGGGTCATAGATCTTCATGCGACGACCTCCAAAGGCGCATCGTAACACAGCATGGATGTGGGTAACGGCTGGACCTGTTGGTGGCCCGCCCAGATGGGCAAAATCGAGGAGGTTTGGAGGCGGGCGTGGAGCGCGAGTGCGGGGCCGGCGACGGTGTTTCAGACATTTGAGTTTGCTCGGCATTGGATCGGCACGTTTACCCAGTCGGAAGTTGAAATTTGGGTGCACAGCGGAAGTTCGCTGGTGCTGCCTTTGGCGCGGCGTAACGACCGCGTTAGCCTGGTCGGGGAAGGGCTGTTTGACTACTGCGATTTGATTGGGCCGGGGGCCGATGACGCGGTGCTTGAGCGAGCAGCCGACATCATGGCAGCGGGCGACCTGAAGCCGCGGGCGACGGGTGTGCGCGCCGACTCGCCTTTTATGGACTTCTGGCGGAGGTTGGGGGAGGGGGCGTATTTTTCAGCCGCGCCACAGCGTCCGGCGAGCGCGGGGGCGCTGCCGCCGACACGGGTGGTGGGGCGCTGGCAACGGGCGGAACAGGCTGGGGTACGGGCGCGCGAAGAGACCGACGTGCGCGAGCGCCGCGCCGTTGTGGACTGGATACTTGAGCGCAAGCAACAGCATCCCGCAAACATGCTGGGCGCCCTGGAGCGGCGATGGATCGAAACCGTGGTCGAACACTCGCCCCACTTGGCCGAAGTATGGAGTCTGCGCCGCGGTGCACACATTATGAGCGGTCTTTTGTGCTGGCGTTATCCGCCCACGCGCTACTGCTACACCGTCGCGCACGACTCGGCGGATGCGGCGCTTTCGCCCGGTATCCTGTTACTCTATTTTGTGGTCAATTGTTCTATGTCCACAGGATGGGACGTTGACTTCCTGACCGGCGAGCAGGATTTCAAACTTCGGTTTGCGACGCGCCGGCAGGCGCTGCACAAATATGGCGACTGAAGAAAATAGCACCCCGGCTGGATGGGTGGACACCCACCTGCATCTGTTGCCGGGCATTGACGATGGTCCGGCCACGATGGAGTTGGCGATGGCCATGGCGGAGGTGATTATCGGCGACGGCATCAGCCACGTCGTGGTCACTCCCCATTCCAATTACCAGTTCACTTTTGACCCGGCGCAGGCCACCGCGCTCCGTGACCAGATGCAAGCCCAACTGGGCAACCGGTTGACGCTGTTGACCGGCTGCGAACTCCATCTCAGCTTCGAAAATGTGCAGGCGGTGCTGGCCAACCCGCGGCTCTATTCGCTGAATGGCGGGCGGTATGTGTTGGTCGAATTTCCCGAATTCTTCGAGCGCAACTCGATGCAAAAGGCGCTGGAGGGATTCTGTGAGATCGGACTGGTACCGCTAATTGCGCATCCGGAGCGCAACCAGGTATTTCAGCAGCATCCCCCGGTTCTGGACGACTACCTTCGCCTGGGCTGTATTGCGCAGGTCACGGCGAGTTCGTTTAGCGGACGGTTCGGCAAACGGGCGCAGGAGTTTAGCAACGAGTTGCTGAACCGCGAGTGCATCCACGTGGTAGCGAGCGACGGCCATTCGGCGGAGCAACGGTCGCCGCGCCTGAGCAAGGCGCATGCCGCGATCGAAGCCGCCAAAGGCGCGGAGCTGGCGCGGATTTTGTGCCGCGACAATCCGTGGGCGATCGCATGCGATCGGAAACTTCCCTATGCGCCCGAGCCGGTAGCGAAGAAAAAAAGCCTGTGGTCGCGGCTGAAAGGCTAATCCCCTACTGAACGCGGAAGTCGAGGACGGGAGAGAGGCTGTGGCCACCGTGCTGGGAGATGCCGGTGACGATTACGGTGGGCGAGCCGGGCGGATGTACGGCGGCGGTGGTGGCGGTGCCGAAGCGAAGATTGATGTCCTCGCGCAGTTCGTCGTACAGGGCGCCATCGTCTTGATTGGAAACGCAGGCGGCGGCGGGGAGCTGGGCGGTGATGGTCAGCGCCGGGTTCGTTAGCGAGGCGAGCACCAGGTTGTAGTCCTTGCCGGGCGCCAGCGAATAGGAAACCAGGCGCGCCTGAATGCGGTAGACGCCGGACCCGAGGCTCGGCAGTTGCTCGACGGTGGCGAAGGCGGCCTGCTTCGATTTGTCTAGGGCGTGGCCATCGAGCGAGGCGGGCACGTAACATCCGGTGGCGGCGGGAGCGGAGGTGGCCGCGGTGGAAGCATGGCGGCTAAAGAGTTGGTCCCAATTCGAGCGGCGGTAGGTGTGTAGCCAGGCCGCGGCCGCCAGGATCAGGACAATGACGAGCCAAAATATTGGGGCGAAGCTGCGTCGCTTCTTTTTGGCCATGGGGCTTCTTCTCGACTACTTCTTGCTGCGCTTGGCGGCGACGCGCTTCTCGATTAAATTGGTCAAGTCGCCGACCGTCTCGCAGCCTTCCCAATCCTCATCGTTGAACGGGCTAAGGTCGAAGCTGGATTCGGATTGCATGAGCAACTCGGCGACGTCAATCTCATCGAGCCCGAGATCTTCCTTGAACGAGGCGCTGGGGGTGAGCTCAGCTTCCTCAACCGCCATCTCTTCCGCGATGAGGTGGGTAATCTTGGCCGTCAACTCGGGGCGGGGTTTGGCGGCTTTGGCCGGCGGCTTGGAGACAGCTTTGGCCGCGACCGCGTCATTGCCCTTTTTTCCACCCTTGCGGGTGTCCTTTTTCGGGGGCTTGGGCGGGTGATGATTCTTCTTTTGGGTGGCTGCCGACTTTGCCATAAACCTCAATAGTAACTGAAACGACGCTACACTGCATGTATGGCCCTGGCCGGCAGCGTTAGTTTGGGCAAGTTTTTCGCGCGCAACGGCCCGCTGCAAACGGCCCACTCGGGCTACGAGTACCGCCCCGGGCAGATCGAAATGGCGACCGCGGTGGCGGAGGCGCTGGAGGAGCGGCGGCATCTTTTCATCGAGGCCGGGACGGGGACGGGCAAGACCCTGGCGTACTTGTTGCCGGTATTGCAAAGCGGACGGCGGGTTTTGCTCTCGACCGGCACCCGGAACCTTCAGGAGCAGTTGGTGACCAAGGACGTGCCGTTGCTGGCCAGCGCGCTGGGCCAGGAATTGACGGTGATCTGCATGAAAGGGCGGCAAAACTACGCCTGCAAGCAAAAGATCGCCGATTTCCATTCACAGCCGGGGCTGCTTGAACGGGACGAGTACGACATGTTGGCGCGCATCCGAACCTGGGCGGCGGAGACGGAGACAGGGGACCAGGCGGAGCTCGACTTTTTACCGGAGAACCATCCGCTGTGGCAACGATTGAATGCGCGGCGGGAGACGTGCACGGGGCAAAAGTGCCCGCTCTATGACTCGTGCTTTTTGACCAGCCTGCATCAGCGCGCGGCGGCGGCTGACATGGTGGTAGTGAACCATCACCTTTTCTTCGCCGACCTGCGGCTCAAGGGGCAGGATCTCGCCGGCGTGCTGCCGCCGTACGAGGCGGTGGTATTCGACGAGGCACACGAGCTTGAGACGATTGCCGGGCAGTATTTCGGGATCGGTGTGAGCAGCCACCAGATCGAGGACCTGGCGCGCGACGCCTCGGCGCATTTAAAGATGCTCGACCTGGCGTCGCCGGATATGGACGCCCGGATTGAGTACGTGCGGCTGGCGGCGCAGAAGTTTTTCCTGTGCTTTGGCGCGCGCGAAGGGCGGACGGTGTTCGAGGAGCGGCCGCAGTTTGTGCAGGATCACGCCGAGGTTTACGACCAGTACATGGGTTCGCTGGCGTATCTGCAGAGCGGGCTAGAGGCGATCCATGACAAGCCGGAGGAGGTGCACAACCTCATGCGGCGCGCCGGGGACTTGCGCCAGCAGACCGCCTATATTGTTGAGAGCGAGGACGAAGGTGTTGTCTACTGGGTCGAGCGGCGCGGACGCGGGGTCCATTTGCAGGCTTCGCCGATCGAGGTTGCCGCGCTGCTGCGCGATCAGCTCTTCAACCGGACCGATACGGTGGTGATGACCTCGGCGACGCTGGCGGTGAGCGGCGGTTTCGAGTACGTGCGCGGACGGCTGGGAGTTGAACATGCGCGGGAGCGGGTCGTTGCCTCGCCGTTTGAGTATGCGCGGCAGGCGCTGCTGTATCTGCCACGCGACCTGCCGGAGCCGAACAGCGCCGGATATCGCGAGCGGGCGGTGGAGGAGATCGCCGATCTTCTCGAAGCCTCGCAAGGGCGGGCGTTTGTGCTCTGCACCAGCCGGGTGCAGATGAAGCTCTTTCACTCGGCGATGGCGGGGCGAGTGAAGTTTCCGTTGTTGCTGCAGGGCGAAAGTCCGCGGAACCTGCTCCTGGAGAAGTTCCGGCAAACGCCGGGAGCGGTGCTGTTTGCGACCAGCAGTTTTTGGCAGGGAGTGGATGTGCAGGGCGAGCAGTTGAGCTGCGTGATCATTGACCGGCTGCCGTTCGCCGTGCCTTCAGACCCGCTGGTTGCGGCGCGGATGAACGCACTCGAAGCCCAGGGGAAGAACGCGTTCCGGGAGTTTCAGGTTCCGGAAGCGGTGCTGGCGCTGAAGCAGGGGTTCGGACGATTGATTCGATCGTCACGGGATCGGGGCGTCGTGGCGCTGCTCGATTCGCGCGTGCTGAGCAAGAGCTACGGGCGGCAGTTTCTCGACAGCCTGCCGGATTTCGCGCTGACGCGCGACATCGCCGAGGTGCGGGAGTTCTTCAATGTGCCAGCGACCTCCTTGCGGTAACGATCTCGATCGCGGTTACTTGCGGGCGGTGATAAGGAGGGCGTGGGCGTGGGGGTCGTCGTCGCCGGGTGCGGGAGTGAAGCGCTCAACCGCGACGGAGCGCCAGCCGGCGTCGGTCAAAAGCTGCTTGTACTCTTTGGCGCTGCGGACATGGACGGGGACTTGAAGCCTCTCCACCCACTCGCGCGATCCGGGGCTTTCGGTGAAGAGGCAAATGAGTAGAAAAATCTTGCCATCGGGGATGAGCAGGCGTTTCAATTCGTCGAGCACCACGCGCTGGTCTTCGTAGTAGTAAAAACTTTCGACACTCAGCACGTGGGTGAAAAAATCCGGAGCCCAGGGAATGTGCTCGGCCGGGCTGCACAGAAAACGGGTGTTGGGCGGATTCTCGGGATTCTGCTGGGCCTCACGGATCATCTCGTCGGAGATGTCCACGCCGACCACCAAGCCGCGCGGGCCGACGGCCGGAGCGAGCATGCGACACGCCCATCCCGAGCCACAGCCCAAATCGAGGACGCGATCGCCGGTAGCGATCTTCATGCGTTCGAGGGTTCGCTCAGCAATGGCGCGGTGATGGCGCGCCATGGATTCACCCTTGCCGGCGAGCGCCCATTGGTTGAACTCGGCTTTCAGCCGATCGCCGGCCTGGTCGGACATGGCTAGTTCGAGGCGGCGACGAATTCGTCCACCGCCGTGTGGTTCATGGAGCAGAACTTGGGGCCGCACATGGTGCAGAACTTGGCGTCCTTGTAGCCGGCCTCGGGCAGGGTCTCGTCATGGTAAGCGCGGGCGGTTTCAGGGTCGAGCGCGAGGGCGAACTGCTGGTTCCAATCAAAATTCTTGCGGGCACGCGACAGTGCGTCATCGCGGTCGCGCGCGCCAGGACGGTGGCGGGCGATGTCGGCGGCGTGGGCGGCGATGCGGTAGGCGATCAGGCCCTGCTTGACATCTTCGGCATTGGGTAGGCCGAGGTGTTCCTTGGGCGTGACGTAGCAAAGCATCGAGGCGCCGTGCCAGCCAATCATGGCGGCGCCGATGGCGCTAGTGATGTGGTCGTAGCCGGGAGCGAAATCGGTCACGAGCGGGCCGAGGGTGTAGAAGGGCGCGGCGTGACAGAGCTCGACTTCCTTCTTCACCTGCAACTCGATTTGGTCCATGGGGACGTGGCCGGGGCCTTCGATCATGACTTGGACTTCGTGCTCCCAGGCGCGCTTGGTTAATTCGCCCAGCGTCTTGAGCTCGGCGAACTGGGCGGCGTCGCTGGCGTCATGGAGCGAGCCGGGGCGCAGACTATCGCCTAGCGAAAACGAAACATCGTACTTGCGGAAAATGGCGCAGATCTCGTCGAAACACTCAAAGAGCGGGTTTTCGCGGTTGTTCTCCACCATCCATTCGGCCAGGATGGCACCGCCGCGGCTGACGATGCCGGTGATGCGGCTCTTGGTGAGCGGTAGGTACTCGCGCAGAATGCCGGCGTGGATGGTCATGTAATCCACGCCCTGTTCGGCCTGGGCGGTGATGGTTTCGAGCAGGATTTCGCGAGTGAGATCGCGGATGCGCTTGACCTTGCTCAGCGCCTCGTACAGCGGGACGGTGCCGATGGGTACCGGCGAATGGCGCAGGATGGACTCGCGGATAGCGGGGATGTCGCCGCCGGTCGAGAGATCCATCACCGTGTCGGCGCCGTAATGGACGGCGACGTGGAGCTTGTGCAACTCGCCATCGGCATCGGAAGTCAGCGCCGAGTTGCCGATGTTGGCATTGATCTTGCAGCGCGTGGCAACGCCGATCGCCATGGGCTCGAGCTCGGGGTGGCGGATGTTGGCGGGGATGATCAACCGGCCGGCGGCCAGCTCGTCACGGATCAGTTCCGCGGCAACGCCCTCTCGTTCGGCGACGAAGGCCATTTCGGGCGTAATGGTGCCACGCCGGGCAGAGTGTAGCTGGGTCTGGTTTTCGGGTCGCGCCATGGGTCACCTCGACACTAAAATTATGGCACGCGGCGGGGAGAAGGTTTATTCAAGTCGATTATGAGCTGGCTGCCAACCGCCACAATGCCAGCAAAGCATGCTGCTCACGCCGCTCATGATCTTGCGCCTCGGTCATCAGGCCATACCGAACAGGCTCGCCAGCGGCAGTGGAAACCACCTGGTGCATAGGATCATCGGGCTGTTCGGGCGATCCGCAGGTGTCGCATTTGCCGGCACGGCTTCTCGTTTAAATGGAATAGCGTGAACCGATACGCCGGCGCTATTCATCGCCGGACCCCAGTTAGTGATTCCACGCAGGACTTCCTGAACCTTCTGCTGAATGTCGATAGCCTGCGCCGACGCGGCGGCGGCAACGAAAAGTGCGAGGGAACAGCCAGCGACAATGTATCGCACGATGAGCCGCATTTAACGCCGGGAATAAAAGTGGGCGCTGTGGAAGGCAAGGGAAAGCGACATGTTCCTCGCGGTCGGGTAGGGGGACGAGTGCGCAGGGCTCGCGTTATGATGCAGGGATGATGGACCGGACGACCTACGATGGAGTGCGGAAGGCGGCGCTGGCTGATCCGGAGGAGTTTTGGGCGGCGCGGGCGCGGGTGGGGCTGCATTGGTTCAGTCCGTTTCGCACCACGCTTGAGTGGCAGGCCCCATTCGCGCGCTGGTTCGCCGATGGCACCACCAATGCTTGCTACAACTGCCTGGACCGGCACCTGACGGGTTGGCGGAAGAATAAAGCGGCGCTGATTTGGGAGGGAGAGGAGTACCAACAGCGCATTCTCACCTATCAGGAGCTGCACCGGAGGGTGGTGCAGTTCGCGGCGGCGCTGCGAGGGCTGGGGTATGGGCAGGGCGATCGGGCCATTCTGTATTTGCCCATGATTCCCGAAGCGGCGGTGGCCATGCTGGCTTGCGCGCGTCTGGGGATTATTCACTCGGTCGTGTTCGCCGGCTTTTCCGCCGAGGCGCTGCGGACGCGTATTGACGATTTAGGCGCGACGCTGGCCATCACCGCCGACGCGGGGCGGCGGCGCGGGCGCATTGTCCCGCTGAAGAAAAATTTGGACGATGCGCTTTCCGAATGCCCGGGGGTGCGGCATTCGATTGTCTACCGGCATACCGGCGCTGAGATCGAGATGCGCGAGAGGCGCGATTTGGAATGGGCCGATCTCGTTGCCGGCGCGGAGGCGGAGTGCCCGGCGGTGCCGGTGCCCAGCGAGCATCCGCTGTTTGTGCTGTACACGAGCGGGACAACCGGGAAGCCAAAGGGCGTCGTGCACTCGACCGCGGGGTACCTGGTGCAAGTGCAAGCGACGATGGAGTGGGTTTTTGATCTGCGCGACGACGATACGTACTGGTGCACGGCTGACATTGGCTGGGTCACCGGACACTCGTACATCATTTACGGTCCGCTCGCCATGGGCGCCACCACGGTCATGTACGAGGGCGCACCGGATTGGCCGCGGCCGGACCGGTTTTGGGAGATCATCGCCAAGTACCGGGTCAATGTTTTCTATACTTCGCCGACTGCGATTCGCAGTTTCATCCGCCAGGGCGACGAGCACCCCAATCGCCATGACCTTTCCAGCCTGCGGCTGCTGGGTTCGGTGGGCGAGCCCATCAATCCCTCCGCCTGGAATTGGTACAACACCGTCATCGGAAAGTCGCGCTGCCCGATCGTCGATACCTGGTGGCAGACCGAGACCGGAAGCATTTTGCTTTCGCCCTCGCCGGGCGCGGTCGAGACCAAGCCTGGCTCGGCGACGCTGCCGCTGCCCGGCATCGACGCGGCGATTTTCAATCTCAAGGGCGAGCCGGTGCCCGACGGGCAGCAGGGCTATCTGGTGCTGCGCAAGCCCTGGCCTTCGATGCTGCGCGGTTTGTACGGCGACCCCGAGCGCTACCGCGAGAATTATTGGTCCCGCTATCCCGGGGTTTACTTCACCGGCGATGCCGCCCACCGCGATAGTGACGGCTATTTTTGGGTCCTCGGCCGGGTCGATGATGTCATCAACGTCAGTGGTCACCGCATGAGCACGATGGAAGTGGAGTCGGTGATGGTGCGCCACCCGGCGGTGGCCGAAGCGGCGGCGGTCGGCCGTCCGGATGAACTCAAGGGACAGGCGCTGGTGGTCTTCGCGACGCTCAAGGGCGGCGCCACACCGACGCCCGCTTTGGGCGAGGAGCTGCGGCAGTGGGTGGGCCAGGAAATCGGCGGATTCGCGCGTCCGGAAGAAGTGCGCATGGTGGATGGCCTGCCCAAGACGCGCAGCGGCAAAATCATGCGCCGGCTGCTGCGCGAGTTGGTGACCAATCGGCACGTGGCTGGAGACACGACGACGCTCGAGGATTTTTCAGTGTTGGCGAAACTGTCGGCCAGCGATGAGGACGAGTAGGGCCGGCCTACGCCTTGATCCAGGTTTCGGGAGCGGGGAGAAGGATGCCGTCCAGGCGCAGCGGGTCGGAGGCGGCCAGCGTGTCGTTTTCGTAGGTCACCGTCCCCAAGCGGCGGACGGCACGGAGGGCTTCAACGGCGTGCGGCAGGGCGTATTGTTCGCCGGCGAAGCCGGAGACGAAGCGGCCGCCGCGAATTTCGCCGCGGGCTTCGAGGCGGCGGCAGGCGAGCAGCACTTCGTACCACGACACGGCGCTGGACTCGCGCGCCAGCAGGGCTTTGAAGATCACGCCGTAGCGGCGCAGCCAAAGGCGCGCCTGGCGCTCGGCCAGATCGGCGCGGGCAAGGTCGGCTTCGCCGCGGGATTCAAACGCCGCGGCATCCTCGAGGCGCAGCAACGCCCAGCGGCCGGGGCTGTGGCGTGGGCGCGATTGGCTGCCGTGTCCCTGGCCGGCGCGGCGCTTGGGGTCGAGAAAGGCGCGGAGGTTGTCGAAGCCGTCGGCGGTGGCGCGGCCGGCGGCGACGAGTTCCCAAAGGCCGTCCTCGACTTGCGACTTGACTACGCCGGGGCCGCAAAGCTCGGCGAAGAAACTGGCGCCGCGGCGGGCGAGCACTTGCAGCACATAGTCGGCTTCGGCGCTGAGAGAGCGTCCGTCGCCCTCAGCTTGCCATCCGGCGGCGGGCAACAGCCAGGCCATGTCGGCGCGGCGGAAGAACGTGATCGGCGAATTGCGGCTGGGGTTGACGCGTGCCCCGCTGGTGGGCGTGATACGGGCCCAACCGAACTCGCCCGACAGGCACAGTTGATCGAGCAACGCGGGCTCGTAGTTGGCCACGCGCGCGGGCAGCAGCGCGGATTCCCAGGCGCCGGCGGCGGCCTCGAAACCCTGCAACTGTTCGAGCACGGCTTGCAGGCCGGCGAGGCCGTGCAGCCGGGTTGACGGCTCGACGTGCTGCCAGCGCGATAAGAAGCGATGGAACACTCCCGGGGAAACGGGTTCGATTTCAGCGCGCAGGCGACGGACCATGCGGCGATGGATGCGGGCCAGCAATCCGCGCTCGCACCAGCCGAAAGCACCGCGGACGACTCTTCCCTGCCCTTCGAGCGCCTGCAGCGCCGATTCGATTGTGGCCGGGGGCATTTGCAGGCGGTGGGCGAGGTCGTCGCGCAATACTGGGCCGAGGATCTCCATCCAGCCGCCGACGATGCGGGTGGCGGCCTCTTCGTCGGGCGCGAGCACCGCGCCGGGGAACTCGACGCCGGGCCAAACGTCGCCGGCAAGCGAGGCCGACGGCTGCGGAGGCGCGGCGGTGACGATGCCCCAGCGTTCGGCGGCGACCCATCCGCCGCGGTGGTCGAGCACGCGGGCGGCAGTGCGGAGTTGGTCGAGCAGCGGGCGCCACTCGGTCTGAATTTCAGCATCGGGCATCCAGACGACCGAAAGCAGGAGGTCGTGGAGCTCGTCGGCGGAGCGCAGCTCGGGCCAGGCTTCGGCACGGACGGCGGCGACCGCATCAGCATCAAGCTCGCCGGGAGGGAGAGCGGTGGGCGCCTGGGTTCGAAGATCAACCGCCCGCGAACGGCGCTCTTCGAGCGGCGCGTCGTCAAGAAACCCATAGGGGCCGACGTTGAGAATTTCGGCCGCCAGGCCCGAGGGAGCGGGCGTATCAATGGCGGAAATGGTGATGGCACCGCTCTCGAGGCCGCGCAGCACGGCGCGTAGGCCATCGAGATCGAGAAACTCGTGCAGGCAATCGCGCATGGTCTCTTGCACGTAGGGATGGTTGGGTATTTCGAGATCCTCGCCGCCGTGGTTGTCCTGACAGCCGACCTGCATGGGGAAGGCGGCGGCGAGAAGATCTTCGGAGCGCATGCGCTGGAGCTGGGGGGCGAGGCGGCGGCCGGAGACGAAACGGAGCAGGGCGAGGGCGCGGCCGACCGTCCAGCGCCAGCGAGTTTGGAAGATTGGCGCCTGCAGCACGGCCTGCTCGAGGATGTCGCGCACGCCCTCGGAATTGAGGTAGCCGAAGATTGTCTCGAGCGGAAAGCTGTGCTGCTCGGAGAGCGCCAGCGCCAGACCGTTGTCGGAGGCCGAAGCCTGCAACTCGAAGTCGAAGCCGCGGCAAAAGCGCTTGCGCAGGGCCATGCCCCAGGCCTTGTTCACCGCAGCGCCAAAAGGGGCGTGGATGACCAATTGCATGCCGCCGCCGTCGTCGAAGAATCGCTCGGCGATGAGGTGGCGGGTGGTGGGGACGCCGCCGAGCACATCACGGCTTGCTTGCACGTACGCCATTGCCTGCTGCGCGGCGGTGGGACCAAGGCCGGCTTCGGCTTCGAGGCGGCGCAGTGATGGCTCGCCAGGCGGCAGCGCGGCGATTTCGGCGCGCAGATCACCGACGAGCTGCGAAAGCTCGGGGGTGCGGCCCGGGGCTTCGCCGAGCCAGAAAGGAACGGTGGGGGGCGCGCCGCCGGCGTCTTCGACGCGCACGCGGCCGGTCTCGACGCCGCGCACCTTCCAGGAATGGGTGCCGAGCAGAATGATGTCGCCGGCGTTGCTTTCGATGGCGAAATCCTCGTCGAGCGACCCGATGGTGACGTTGTCGGGCTCGAGCTGCACGGCGTAGGTCGCGGTTTCGGCGATCGCGCCACCCGAGGTGATCGCGGC
>JANWLQ010000120.1 GCA_025450725.1 Terriglobales bacterium | reverse complement strand
CCGTCTTCGCCGAACAGATCAAGCGGGAAACAGGCATGCCCACCGGCGCAGTCGGCATGATCACATCTCCTGAGCAAGCTGAGCACATTCTGGTCACCGGCCAGGCCGACATCGTCATCCTCGCCCGCCAGATGCTGCGCGACCCGTACTGGCCCCTGCGCGCCGCCCATGAACTGGGCCACCCCATCACCTGGCCGGAACAGTACGCCCGCGCCGCTTGGGTAAGCCGCTAATCCCTGCGCCGGCAGCCGCCGGAGTGGCGAGCCTCTTCGCCCGAAGGTAGATACTTTACTAGATATGAGTGAAAACGAACATCACGAGGGCGGCCGGGAGGGAGGCGTTAAGGTCAGCGATCGCCGGCATTTCACCGGATCCGGCGAACGCCGGGAGGGAGTGGAGCCTGTGGTGGGCCCACCGCCGGAGGCGCCGAAGGCTGCCGCTACGCCGCCCGCGGCCTCGACCGAGCCGGATTCGGCCAAGGCGCCAAGTGCCGCCGCGCCCGCGCCCTCGACCCCGCCGCCCCCGTCCCAGCCCCGCCTGGCCGCGCGGGAAATCAATTTCGCCGGCTTGCTGCAGGATTTATTTGCCACCGGCAGGATGCAACTCGGCGCTGAAATCCAGCCCGGGCAGCGCGGACAATTGGACCTCGAAGGCGCGCGCGAAACGATTGACCTGCTCGGCGTGCTGCAGCAAAAGACCCACGGCAATCTCGACCCGCAGGAACAGCAACTGATGACCGCCGCGCTCTACGAGCTGCGCCTCGGTTACGTCGAGGTGCAGCGCGCTGCCACGGCGCGCGTCAAAATTCCTCCGCCGCCCGGGCGCAAGTAACAGCGCGCGTGCAGGGCACTCTGACCATTCTGGGTTCGGGAACCTCGACCGGCGTGCCCACGCTTGGCTGCCAGTGCGAGGTCTGCACTTCGAGCGATCCCCAGGATCAACGCCTCCGCCCCAGTGTTTGGCTCAGCTTCGGCGGGCACGAGGTGGTGATTGACACCACCCCGGATTTTCGCCAGCAAGCGCTGCGGGCGGGCATCCCGGCGCTGGATGCGGTGCTGATCACCCACAGCCACGCCGATCACATCATGGGTCTTGACGATGTGCGCCCCTTCAACTTCGGACGCCCCGAGCCGCTGCCGGTCTACTGCAACGCCGGCACGCTCGACGACCTGCGCCGCGTGTTCCGCTACGTCTTTGAGGCCACCTACACCGCGAGCGCGATTCCGCGCATCAACGCTCAGGTCATCAACGCGCCGGTCAGTCTTTTCGGCGCGCGTTTCGAGCCCTTGCCGGTTCTACACGGCTCATTGCCCGTGCTCGGTTACCGCTTCGGCAATAACGCCTACGTCACCGACTTCAGCACCATCCCTGAAGCCACGCTTAAGCGCCTCCGCGGCCTCGATGTGCTGATTCTGGATGCGCTGCGCGTGCGCCCGCACCCCACCCATTCCAACCTTGAGAATTCGCTCCGCTTGGTCGAACAACTGCGCCCCCGCCAAGCCTACTTCACCCACATCGCCCACGAACTGCCCCACGCCGCAACCAACGCCAAGCTGCCCGCGGGCGTCGCGCTGGCGCACGATGGTTTGCGGGTGGCCATCGAGATCTAGACATGCGCATCGTGCGCCAACTCGGGGAAGGGAAGCCTGAGCCCGCTGTCGTTGCGGTAGGCAACTTCGACGGTGTGCACCGCGCGCATCAGGCCATCCTGGGCGCGGTGCGCGCCGAAGCGCGCCAGCGCGGCGCCATGGCGGTGGCGGTCACCTTCGATCCCCATCCCAGCCGCGTTCTGCGCCCGCAACAGGCGCCGCCGCTGATTACGCCCGGCAACGAGAAAATCCGCCGTCTGGCGGCGACCGGCATGGACGAGGTCGTGCTGCTGCCCTTTAGCCGCGACCTATCGCTGCTCACGCCGCTTGAGTTCGTCGAACAAATCCTTGTGCGCGGCTTGCATGCCGTGGCCGTGCACGAGGGGCACAACTTCCGCTTCGGCCAACGCCACGCCGGCACCACCGCCGATCTGCAACGCTTCGGCGCCGAGTTTGGATTTGACGTTCGCGTCCACCCGCCGATGTTGCTGCGCGGACAGGCCATCTCGAGCTCGGCCGTGAGGGATGCGATCGCCGCCGGCAACCTCAGGCGGGCGCGGCACCTGTTGGGGCGCGTCTTCTCGCTCGTGGGCGCCATTGCCCCGGGCCGCGGCATTGGCCGCCAGCGCACCGTCCCCACGCTCAATTTACAGCATTATGAGGAACTGCTCCCCGCCGCCGGTGTCTACCTAACCCGGGTCGGAGTGGCCGGCGCGACCTACAACGCTCTTACCAATGTGGGAGTGCGCCCAACATTCGGCGAACACGGACCGTTGACTGTGGAATCGCATCTGTTGGCGCCGCCGCCTGAGGGCCTGTCCGCCGGGCTGGGCGACACAATGGAAATCGCCTTCCTGGCGCGCTGCCGGGATGAACGCCGCTTTGACACACCCGATGCGCTCCGCGCCCAGATCCTGCGCGACATCGCCTGGGCGCAGCGCTACTTCGCGCTGGCGGACCACAAACGTATAATGGTGGGGTAAGAGGAGGAGTTATGAAAAAAGTCATTGTCACACTTCTATTTACCGCCGCCGCGTTGGCCCAAACCGCCAACCCGGTCTCGACCGCGCTGAAGGCCAACTTGGCCCGCGCCGCAAAAAATATGGTCGCCGCCGCCGAAGAGATGCCGGCCGACAAGTTCAGCTACGCGCCCACGCCGGAGTCCATGACGTTCGGGCAGTTGACGCTGCACGTGGCTTCGTCGAACCAGGGCCTCTGCCATCTTCTCTCCGGTGAGCCGGCGCCGGCTAAGATTACTCTGACCAAGACCAGTCCCAAGGACGAGTTGGTCGCCGCCCTGAAAAGCGCATTCGAGTACTGCACCACCTCGCTGGCCAACATGGATGACTCGAAGCTTTCGAGCGACATTGCCATGGGCAGCCGCAAAATGACCCAGGCCGCGCTGGTCCTAACCGCGAGCGACGACTGGGCCGATCACTATAGTCAGCAAGCCGCCTATCTGCGCTTGAACGGTCTGCTGCCTCCCACGGCCAAGAAGTAACGTTTAGGGATCTGGCGGCTGCCTGCTCAGCCCTTAATCCCTCCAGCAGAGCATGACCGGCCGCGTTGCCGCCGCAACGAGGATCGGGCGCGGGTCAACCTTTATGCTGCAATTTGAGCAATCAGGTTGCGGCCCCTCGCGACCTTTCCGTGATACCCTATAGGGGTATGGCCAATAGCCAATCTCCGCTCCGGCGCGACCACGCGGTCGCGGTCACTCCCGCGCTCAAGCAGGCCAATTTGCGGCGGCTGCGCCGCATCGAAGGCCAGGTGCGCGGGCTCCACAAAATGGTCGAAGAGGACCGCTACTGCGCCGACATCATCATCCAGGTGGCGAGCGTGCAGCAGGCCCTGCGCGGCGTTGCGCGCGAGCTGATGCGCAACCACCTTACCCACTGCGCCGCCGATGCCCTCGCCCAGGGCGGACGCTCGGGCGAGCGCATGATCGGAGAACTGCTCGATGTCGTCTACAAACACCTCCGTTAAAGACCCCGTCTGCGGCATGTCTGTGGATCCAGCCAAGGCCGCCGTCCATTCGGTGCGCGGGGGCGTCACTTACTACTTCTGCAGTGCGGGCTGCCAGCGCAAGTTCGAGGCGGCTCCGGCACGCGAACCGCAGGCTGCGATCTATACCTGCCCGATGCATCCGGAGGTGCGCCATTCCGGTCTCGGCACGTGCCCACTGTGCGGCATGGCTCTCGAGCCCATGGAGGCTACGGTGACCGAGGCGGATAATCCTGAACTAAACGACATGCGGCGCCGCTTCTGGGTGGCGGTTGCTCTGGCCGTGCCGACCGTGGTGTTGGGCATGGCGGAGAAGCTGCCCTGGTTGCAGTTCGCACTCGCTTCGCCGGTAGTGCTCTGGTCCGGCGCTCCCTTTTTCCAGCGCGGATGGGCGTCGCTGCGCCAGCGCTTGAACATGTTTACGTTGATCGCGCTGGGCGTGGGCGCGGCCTACGGCTTCAGCGTCGCCTCCTTGGCGCTCGGCCGCCGCCAAATTTATTTTGAGCCCGCCGCGGTCATCGTGGCCTTGATCCTGCTCGGGCAGGTGCTCGAGTTGCGGGCTCGCCGCCAGACCGGGGCGGCGATTCAGTCGCTGCTGCGCCTCGCGCCCCCAATCGCCCGACGTAGACGCGAAGGGCAGCCGGACGAGGAAGTCCCGCTGGCCGAAGTTCGGCGCGGTGATCAGTTGCGCGTGCGACCCGGCGAGACCATTCCGGTGGATGGCCGAATCCTCGAGGGATCAAGTTACGTCAACGAAAGCATGATCACCGGCGAACCCATGCCTGTGGCGAAGCGGGCCGGCGATGCGGTCACTGGCGCGACGGTCAACGGCGACGGCGCCCTGGTGCTGCGCGCCGAGCGTGTCGGCGCCGACACCACCCTGGCACGCATCGTCCGCCTCGTCGCCGACGCCCAGCGCACGCGAGCTCCCATTCAGAAGCTCGCCGATGCCGTTTCCGGTTATTTCGTTCCCGCTGTCGTCGCAGCGGCCGTGCTTACATTCGTCGTATGGTGGATGGCCGGGCCCGCTCCCCGCCTCTCCTTTGCGGTGGTGAACGCCATTGCGGTCTTGATCATTGCCTGCCCTTGCGCGCTGGGCCTCGCCACACCCATGTCGGTCATGGTTGCGAGCGGCAAGGGCGCGCGATCGGGAATTCTGTTCCGCAACGCCGAAGCGATTGAGCTGCTGGGGAAAGTGGACACGCTGGTTGTGGATAAGACCGGAACCCTCACCGTCGGACGCCCCACCGTAACCTCCATCATGCCGGCGGCGGGTTATACCTCCGAGCAGGTCCTGGCTTCTGCCGCCGCGGTCGAACAATCGAGCGAGCATCCCATCGCCTCCGCCATCGTTGCCGCGGCGCGCGACCGCGGCTTGACACTGCCCGTCGCCAGCGAGGTCCTCGCCATTCCCGGTCAAGGCGTGGGCGGACGCGTCGGGGACCAGACCGGCTGGGTTGGCCGCCCCGCCCCCGGCGAGTCGGGCGTGACGGTCACAATTGACGATACGCCCGCGGCACGGATCGCCATCCGCGATGAGGTGCGCGCCTCCGCCCCCGAAGCGCTGCGCCGACTGCGCGCCGACGGTCTGCGCGTCATCATGCTCACCGGCGATAGCCGCATGACCGCGGATGCCGTGGCTAGCGCGCTCGGTATTGGCGAAGTCATCGCGGAAGCCCGGCCCGAGGACAAGCGCAACGAGATCATCAAACTACAGCAACAGGGCCGTCGCGTCGCCATGGCCGGCGACGGCATCAACGACGCGCCCGCTCTGGCCCAGGCCGAAGTCGGTATCGCCATGGGAACCGGCGCCGACGTCGCCATGCAGTCGGCCGCGATCACGCTCGACCACGGCGATTTGGCGGCGCTGGCGCGCGCCCGGCGGCTATCGCGCGCCACCATGAGCAACATCCGGCAGAATCTTTTCTTTGCATTTATTTACAACGCCATTGGCGTGCCGGTCGCGGCCGGTGTGCTCTATCCGGCATTCGGCCTGCTGCTCAGCCCGATGATTGCCGCCGCGGCCATGAGCTTGAGTTCGGTATCGGTGATCACGAACGCACTCCGGCTGCGGGCGCTCTCGCTATGAATTCAGGAGAGTGGCTCGGCTGCGATCGGCCAACCCGAGCGCGCTGACGGCGGCGAGGAGGGCGGCACAAACCATATAGCCCGCCGCGGCCATCGGCTGGTGGGTCCAACCGATCAGCGCCAGCGCCATCATCGGCGCCGTTCCGCCGGCAAGGCCAATACCGACGTTGAACGCCACAGCATGGGCGCTGACCCTGTACGCAGGGCCGAATTGTTCGGCGAGAAAGGCCGGTGCGGTTCCCATGACCACCGCCAACAGTCCCGCCAACGCCAGTTGCGCCGGCCACAATCCGGCCAAGCCTTTCGATTGAATCCAGTAAAACGCAAACCCCGCCGTGGCCGCCTCACCGAGAAAGGCCGCCACGAGCAACGTGCGGCGCCGCACAAAACGATCGGAACTCCACCCCGCCAGCGGCACGATCAATAACGCCAGCGCCTGGCCCGCGGTGTTAACGTGCAACGCCGCCGCTTCCGCCACCTGCCCGAACTCGTGCGCAAACGTCGGCAGAAACACCATGCTGACGTAGTTCACGATGCCGTAGCCCGAGGTGAATAGAATGGTGACGAGCAGCGGCCGCCGCGCCTCCCGCCACGCTTGCCGCAGCGGTGCCGCTGGCTGGCGCGCTGCCTCCAACGGTTGCAATTGCGGCAACGTCTCCGGCAGATGCCGCCGCAGCATGTATCCCACCGCCGCCAAAATGCCGCCCAGCAGAAAAGGGATTCGCCATGCGCCGCCTTGCGTGGCCAGCGCGGCGGCGCCAGCCGCCAGCAGTAAGCCGATCGTGGCGCCAATGTTGGCAACGCTCCCGGCGAGCCCGCGCCAGCCCGGAGGCGCGATCTCGACCAGGTAGGTGACCGAACCGACAAATTCGCCGCCCACGGAAAATCCCTGAAACAACCGCGTCAGCACCAGCATCACCGGAGCCCAAACGCCGACGACCGCATAGGTGGGCAACACCCCGGCCGCCGCCGTCGCGATCCCCATCAGCGCAATGGAGAGTCCGAGGATGAAGCGGCGCCCCAGCCGGTCGCCCCAGTGACCGAACGCCGCGGCACCGATCGGACGCACCGCAAATCCCACAGCAAAGCCACCGTACACGCTGAGCAGCGCCGCAATGCGGTCGCCGCCAGGGAAAAAACGCTCGGCCAGCACCGGAGCCAACAACCCATACAGACCAAAGTCGTACCACTCCAAAACATTGCCCACGAGTCCGGCCACGACCACACGCCGGGCCGGAAGACCGCTCTCCGCGGGCAGCGTAAGCGTGCTCACGTCACTTTCCCGCGCTCGACTCCATTTTCGGCCTTGGGGGGCCGCTGCATGAGCTCGGCCAACGCCAACTGCGGCGCGAGGCCTTCGAAGAGCACGCGGCGCATTTGCTGCGTAATCGGCATTTCAACGCCCAGCCGCTCGGCCAGCGCACAGGCGGCGCGTGTGGTCGGCACACCCTCGGCGACCATGGGCGTTGTGGCCCGGTAGCTCTCCAATGTGCGCCCCTCGCCCAGCGCGATACCCAGCGCCCGGTTGCGGCTCAGCTCGCCGGTACAGGTCAGCACGAGATCGCCCAGTCCAGCCAGCCCCGCCACCGTATCCGCCTGGCCGCCCGCTGCCACCACCAGCCGCGTGATCTCAGCCAAGCCGCGAGCGATTAGAGCGGCGCGGGTGTTCGAGCCCAGACCGAGCCCCTGGCAAATTCCGCTGGCAATGGCGATGACATTCTTCAGCGAAGCCGCCAACTCGACTCCCACCACATCGCTGGTTGTATAGAGGCGCAAGGTCGGCGTGGCAAGTTGGCGCTGCAACACGCGTCCCAGCCCAACGTCGCGGGACGCGATCACCACCGCCGCCGGCTCACCGAGCGCGATCTCGCGCGCAAACGTAGGGCCGCTGAGCGTGGCCAGTCGCGACGACGCGTTCGCGCCCAGCACCGATTCGACCACCTCCGAGGCGCGCAGCAGGGAATTGGCTTCGAGTCCCTTGGTGGCGAGCACCAGCACCGCTTCCGGCGGCAAATCGCTGGCCATCCGCGCCAACGTCGGGCGCAACGCATGGGAAGGCGTGGCCATCACCAGCACCGGCGCGCGACAGGCGCGCAAGTCGGCGCTGGGCCGGATCTCGGGCGGCAATGCAATACCGGGAAGAAAGATCTTGTTGGTTCGCGTCTCCGCCATGGCCTGCGCCAGGTCGGGCTCATAGACCCAGAGCGGAATGACGGCGCCCGGGCGGCTGCGCGCAAACAGAACGGCGAGCGCCGTGCCCCAGCTTCCGCCGCCAATGACGGCAATGGATTCGGCCACCTCCGGCATCAGCTCCGCGCTCCCAGCCGCGATTCGGTGCCGCTGCGAATGCGCGTCCAATTGGCGCTGTGGCGGGCGATGACCAACACCGCGACGGCAATGGCGGCGACTTCAATCGGAAGCCGAATGCGCCCGGCCAACACCAGCGGTACCGCCGCCGACGCCACTATCGAAGCGAGCGATACATAGCGCGACAACGCGAGCACCACCACAAACAGCGCCAGTGCCACCAGCATCGGCAGCGGCGCCAGTCGCAGGAGTGCTCCCAATGCCGTAGCCACGCCTTTGCCGCCGCGGAACCTCAGCCAGGGAGTATAGAGGTGTCCGAGCACGACCAGCAACAGGGCCGCGGCCACAACATTCGCGGAGCCCGCGGCAAAGCGCAAGGCCAGTTCCATCGCCAGCAACCCTTTGCCGGCGTCGAGCGCCAGCGTCAACAGTCCGAGCTTCGCGCCGGAGGTGCGCAAGACATTGGTGGCGCCGATATTGCCGCTGCCGCGGGCGCGAATATCCCCGCCCGTTTTCGCCCGCACCAGAAGGTAGCCGAACGGAATCGAGCCGATCAGAAACGCGGCCAGCGGAATCGCGATGGCGAACAAGTGAGTCATGCGAAGTGAGCGCAGAATACAGCATAGCGCCCGCGAGGCTGTCCCACGCTATCCTAATCGCATGTTGCGCGGGCTGCGTTTTCTTTGGCAGGCGTCGTCGGGCCACCGTTTCCGGCCCTGGCGCAGCCCCTACCTGCGCTGGCGGCTGGAGACCTACTCCGGGCTCGCGGCCGAGGAAATCGGCCTGCGCCAGTTCCTCGCCTTTAGCTGGCGCGAGCGCGGCGAGTTGCTGCGCTTTCTTAACTGGACCGGCAAGATGGCTTACTTCCGCCGCCACAGCCTGCGCCCGGTCGAATCGGCGCACGCCGGGCCGAGCGATGCCGCGGATCAGCCGGGCGACCAGACTGAGGTGGGGAATTGACCGCCGCCCGGGCCGTAATGTGCCAGGGATTGCGCAAGACCTACGATCGCAAGGTTGAGGCGGTGCGCGGCATTGACCTCGCCGTCGCGGTGGGCGAGTGCTTCGGCCTGCTTGGCCCCAACGGCGCCGGCAAGACCACGACGGTGGAAATCCTCGAGGGCGTGCAAACGCAAACCGCCGGCGAAGTCGAGGTTTTCGGCTTGAGCTGGAAAACCCATGCCCGCCAGTTGCGGGAATGGCTGGGCATCTCGCTGCAGGAGACGCGGCTCAGCGAAAAATTGACCGTCGCCGAAACGCTCCGCCTGTTCGCCAGCTTTTATCGTAAGCCGCGCCCACCGGAGGACGTCATGGCCGAGTTGGCGCTGACCGAAAAGGCCGACGCCTGGGTGGGCAAGTTGAGCGGCGGCCAGCGCCAGCGGCTGGCGGTGGCAACCGCTCTGGTGGGCGCGCCCCGACTCCTGTTTCTCGACGAACCCACCACCGGCCTCGACCCGCAAAGCCGCCACCAGCTTTGGGACATCATCGCCAGCTTTAAGGCGCGGGGCGGCACCGTGGTT
>JANWLQ010000119.1 GCA_025450725.1 Terriglobales bacterium | reverse complement strand
TGCTGCTCGCCGCGGGCACGCTTCTCTGCTCCGCCCAGGAATTCCGCGGCGGCCTCGCCGGCCGCGTCGAGGACGCCAGCGGCGCCCGCATTCCCGGCGCCCAGATCACCGTCACCGCGCGTGCCTCCTCGGTCAGCCGCCACCTGCAGTCCGATAAGAACGGCGAGTTCCGCTTCGACACCCTGGCGCCCGGCGCCTACACCCTGGCCGTCACCGCCGCCGGGTTCAAGCCGGCCGCCAGCGACGTCAACGTCGCGGTCAGCACCGTCGCCGCGGTCACTGTCAAACTCACGCCCGCCCAGGCCACTCAATCAGTGACCGTGACCGCCGAAGCCTCCTCCATCACCACCCAAACGGTCAATCCCACCAGCGCCATCCACCAGGGCGTGGTCACCGCCCAGGACCTCTCCACCATCCCCCTCGCCGGACGCAGCTTCGCCAACATCGCCTACCTCGTCCCCGGCACCGAGCCGGTCGAGCCCAGCGATCCCACCAAGGCGCGCATCTCCGCCGTTAGCTTCGGTGGCAGCTCCGGCCTCAACGTGGCGCAAACGGTGGATGGTGGCGACAACTCCGACGACTACATTGGCGGCTTCCTGCAAAACTTTTCGCCTGATGCAATGCAAGCCTTCGCCGTACAGACCGCCGAGGAGAACGCCTCGACCGGCCACACCACCGCCGGCTCGGTCATCGTCACCACCAAGCGCGGCAGCGACTCGTGGCACGGGCTGTTCGCCGCCTACGGGCGCACTGCCGCGCTCAACGCCCGCTTTCCCATTGACAATCCCGCGCCCAACCCCAAGCAGCCCTTCAGCCGCCAGAACTTCGTCGGCGTGCTCGGCGGACCGATTCAGGCCAAGCGCCTGTGGTTTTTCGCTTCACTCGAATACGTCAACGAGAATGCCAGCATCGCCTACAGCGCGCCCAATCAGACGCAGTTTCAGGCGCTCGCCTCTCTGGCGCGGCAGGGGCTCATCCCGGGCGTGGGCAACATTCCCGTGACCTCCAGCGTGCCCGTCCCCTTCCACGATCTGCTCGGCAACCTGCGCCTGGACTGGACCCAGTCAGATCGCTCGCAATGGTTCTTCCGCGTTGCCAACGACAGCTATCTCACCCACAACGATCTGGTGCAGCAAGGCACCTTGGCCTCCACCGGCGCCACCTCCCACTCCAATTACGAGAGCGCGGTGTTGAGCCAGGATTACACCTTCTCGCCCACCTGGCTGGGAACCTTCGTCGCCGACGCCAGCCTGCTGCATCACACCGAGGCGCGCAATCAACAGTTGGGTTTCGCGCTCGCCTTCCCCTTCAGTGCCACGGCCAGCACCATCAGCGGCTTCGAGACCTTCGGCGACAATCAGTTTGTCACCCCGATCACCGCCTTCCCGGTGCTTCGTAATCAGGAAAAGTACGACCTGCGCTATGACGTCAGCCATTATGGCGGCGAACACGCGCCCCGTTTCGGCGTGGATTTCATCCATGAGCCGGTGCTCGGCGGCGCACTCTCCGGCACCGCCGAAAACCTCACCGTCTTCGCTCTCAATCCCAGCGACTACCTGCAAAACCAGACCCAGTTCACCGCCGACTTGAACTGCGCGCCCAATGCCACGCCGGGCACGACGTGCACGAACACGCCGGCCGGCGACGGCAGCTTCTCGCAAAACGTGCAGCGCCTCGGCCTTTACGCTCAGGATGCATGGCACGCCACCGAACGCCTGACCGTCAACTACGGCGTGCGCTATGACACCACGTTCGGATTGTTCCAGGCCTCCGGCCGCACCCAGGCCGCCAACCCCGCCGTCCTCACCGCCGAAGCGCTCAAGCTGGGCAACATTTTCACCGGCACCCCGCACGACTACCGAAGGGCCATCGCACCGCGGCTCGGCCTCGCCTACGCCATGGGACGCAACTCCACCACCGTGCTGCGCGCCGGCGCGGGGTTGTTCTACGACGACCTCGCCCAAAACGGATGGGTCACCGCGCTGCAAGCGGTGAACCAGCCGCCCGCTCCCTGCCAGGCGCCCGGGGATTCTGGCTGCCTGCCCGGCGCCGCCCAGGGCGGGGCGGGCGCAATCATTGATCCCGACTACCACACCCCCTACGCCATCCACATCACCGCCGGCGTCGAGCACGCCTTCACGCCCAACTGGACCGCCAGCGCCGATTGGACCCACGAGCAGGGCGATCACGCCTATCGCCGGTATCAATACCAATCGGGCTTCACCCTCGCCTCGCCGCTCACCGCCTCCGACACCGCCAGCCAGCAGGCTCTCGTTCCCAATCTCAACGTATTCCGCACCGATAACCGTTCCAGCTACGATGCGCTGATGCTGCACCTGCAGGGGAATCTGGCGCGCCACTTCAACCTCACCGCCAATTACACGCTGAGCAGCGCCAAAACTTGGGGGTGCGTCCTCGGCGAACTCTTCGATTACGTTAACGGCGTCTGCAATCCGCTCCACGCCTTCGCCCCCGGCGACTACGGTCCCTCGGGCGAGGACGAGCGCAACCGCGTCGTTCTCGCCGGCACGTACCACGGACCGGAAGGGCTCGAGGTGTCCACCGAGACGCAGCTCGAATCCGCCCGCCCCTTCACCATCACCACCCCGGTTGATGTCAACGGCGCCGGCGATTCGATTGACGATCGCGCCGTGATCAACGGCGTCCAGACCACGCTTGACGAGTTCCGCGGCACCCCCTATATGCAGGTTGACCTGCGTGTTGCCCGGCCGTTTACATTCGAGCGCTGGGGCGCGCACTTCACCGCCAACCCGTTCGTCGAGATGTTCAATTTGTTCAACCACAACAATCCGGGCGCCAACTACGTTACCAACCTGGCGGCTCTGCCCACCCCGGTCAACAACCTTAATAACGCGACCGCCTTCTGTCTCAACGCCGATTGCAGCCAGACCGCGCCCATTACCAATCTCAACCAGCTCAAGGTCCCGGCGGGCGCGCTCGGCGACTTCTTCGGCCCCGGCACCACGGTCGGCATCCCCTTCGCCGCACAGTTGGGAATACGCCTTACGTTTTAAATGGACGTATAATTTTAGTTTCTGTATCGCGCCGGTACTTATAGGAGTAACGTGTCCATGTCGCAGCGCCGCCTTCGCCTTTCCGTCCTCGTGTTGACCGCAGTTTCCCTTTCGCTCGCAACTCCTCTCATCGCCCAGCGCGGCGGCCGCCAGGGCGGCAATGCCGCGCCCCAGCCGATGCGGTTCCGCGCACTCGGCCCCGCCGCCGGCGGCGGACGCGTCTGCTGCGTGGTCGGCGTGCCCGGCCAACCCGATATCTATTACATCGGCGCCGGCGGCGGCGGCGTTTGGAAAACCACCAATGCCGGCTTTACCTGGACGCCCATCTTCGAGCACGAAACCACCGAGAGCATCGGCGCCCTCGCTCTCGCCCCCTCCAACCCCAATCTGGTCTGGGTGGGCACCGGTGAGGCCAACGTTCGCAACGATGTGATTGACGGCCATGGCCTGTTTTTCTCCCCCGACGCCGGCACGACGTTTACCGAAGTGGGCGCGCAGTATTTTCACCACGCCGGCCAAATCTCGAAGATCGTCATTAATCCGCACGATCCCAACGAAGTCTGGGTTGCGGTGCTCGGCCACGCCTTCGGCCCCAATCCCGAGCGCGGCGTCTATCACACCACCGACGCCGGCGCCACCTGGCAGAAAACGCTTTTCGTGGACGATTCGACCGGCGCCATTGATCTGACCATGCAGCCGGGCAATTCACGGGTGTTGGTCGCCGCCATGTGGCAGACCGTCCGCCACCCCTGGGGACTTGACGACGGCGGACCCGGCAGCGCCATCTACAAATCCAACGACTCCGGAGTCACCTGGCGCAAGGTAACCCGCGGCCTGCCCACTGGTCCCTATGGACGCATCGCGGTCGAGTTCGCCCCCAGCGAGCCCAACCTGATTTACGCCGAAGTCCAGGCCAAGCGCGGCGTGTTCTGGCGCTCCGACGATGCCGGCGATTCGTGGGCCATGGTGAGCGACAACTACCAGCTCAACTCGCGCCCATTCTACTTCAGCCGCTTCGAGGTCATGCCCAACGACCCGGACAAGATTTATTTCCTCTCCGTCGGCATGTCCTACTCCGCCGACGGCGGCAAAACCGTCACCCGCGCCGGCGCGACGCTGCACAGCGATCACCACGCGCTCTGGACCGATCCGACCAATCCGCGCCGCATGATCGAGGGTAACGATGGCGGCGTCAACTTCTCGAGCGACGGCGGCCAGCACTGGATTCATACCGCTAATCTCACCCTCGAAGAGGGCTACTCGATCCATGCCGACAACGACACGCCGTACCACATCTGTGTTGGCCTGCAGGACAACGGCGGCTGGTGCGGCCCCTCGCGCGCCGCGGCCCGGCCCTCGGAGTGGCGCACCGTGGTCGGCGGCGACGGCGAATATGTCGTGCCCGCCCCCAGCGACGCCAATGTTCTCTACGCCGACTCGCAAGAGGGCGACGCCGAGCGCACCGACTTCTCGACCATGACCTCGGTCAACGTCAAGCCGCTCAACACCGCCACCTCGGGCGAAACCAACTTCGTCTACGCCATGAAAGACCGCTTTAACTGGACCACGCCGATCGAGGTGGACCCGAACGACGCCAATACCGTCTATATGGGCGCCGACCGGCTGTTCAAATCCACCAACGGCGGCCACGACTGGACCGCGATCAGCCCCGACGTGACGCGCAACGACAAGAGCAAGCAGCAGGCCTCGGGCGGCGTCGTGGATCTCGACATGACCGGCGCCGAGACCGCCGAGACCATTCTCTCAATCGGGCTGGCGCCGACCGACAAGAACACCATTTGGGTGGGCACCGACGACGGCTACGTCCAGGTCACCCGCGACGGCGGCAAAACCTGGACCAACGTGAGCAACAACATCGCCGGATTGCCGGAGTGGGGCCGCCTGCAACAGATCGAGGTCTCGCCCTTCGACGCCAACTCGGCCTATATCGCCTACGACCTGCACGAGATGGACAACGACAAGCCCTACGTCTATAAGACTCACGACGGCGGCAAAACCTGGACCCCGATCAACACCGGCCTGCCCGACAATTATTCGGCGCGCGTGGTTCGCGAAGACCCCAATCAAAAGGGCTTTCTCGTATTGGGCACCGACTACGGCCTGTACCGTTCCTCCGACGACGGTGCCACCTGGGAGCAGGTGCATCAGAATTTCCCCACCGTCGCCATCTACGACATTAAGTTTGTCAAACCCACCCACGACCTCATCGTCGGCACCCATGGCCGCGGCATTTACATGATGGATAACATCACTCCCTGGGAGCAAATGTCCCAGCCCGCCGTCGCCGAAGCCGACTTCAAACTGTTTCCGATTCTCGACGCGGTGCGCTACCAGGGCGGACGCGGCGGCGGAGGCGGCGGCCTGGGCGCCGATCCGTTCGCGCTGCGTGTGCCCGATCCGCCGTCGGGCGCGGTGATTCAGTACGCGCTCAAAAACGCGGTGCGCGCCACCACGCCGGAGCCGGCGGCGCCGCCCGAAGATCCGCAGACGGCGGAAATGCGCGCCCTTGCCGCGCAGTATGGCTTTTCCATCCCCACCGCTAGCCGGGGCCCGGTGACCATCGAGGTCAAGGACGCCGCCGGCCATCACGTCGCCACGCTGCACGGCGCCGGGCGTCCCGGCGTTAATGAAGTTGTTTGGGACGGCAATTACGATCCCTCGCCCGTCCGCCCGCCCTCGACCGGCGGCCGCGGCGGCTTCGGCGGCGGCGGCCTGCGCGCCCTGCCGGGACGCTACACGGTGACCGTCACGCCGCCCGGCATCGCGCCGCAAACCGCGACCGTCAACCTGAAGGAAGATCCGCGGATCAAGGTTGACATGGCCGCGCTCGAAGCCACGCTCAAGGCGGGGCAGGAAATGCAGCCCGATATTGACGCCATGAACCGCATGCTCATCGGCCTCAACAGTCTCGAACAGCAATTGGGCGGCGTCGAGAAGAATCTCACCGCGCTGCAAACCGCGGGCAACTACACAACCCTGCTCGAGCACGCCGGAGCGCTGCGCAAGAAAGTGGTCGCGCTCGACGAGAAATTCAACCCCGCGCCCCGCCGCGAAGACTACGGCGGCATCACCGAATTCGCCGCCGAATTCAACGGCATCTTCCAACGCGTCAGCGGCGGGTTCAACGAAATGCCGCACGCCCAGGATTTGCGCGATTGGGCCGCGGACAAGGCCAAGCTGGCCACCTACCTGGAACAGTACAATCAGCTCGTGCGCGTTGATGTCGCCGCGTTCAACAAGGAAGCGCTCGCCGGCAACGGCGTGACCCTGGTCGCCGCGTCCTCCAGCTTCAAACCCTGATCCATCCGCAATCGCAATCAGCCGAGGAGTTATTTATGAAGTTCAAATTGGTAGTCATCGCAATGGCACTGTTGGTGGCCGGCGGCTTGGCCCAGCGCCGCGGCGGGCGGGGCAACACAGCCCCCATGCAGTTCCAGGACATAGGCCCCGCCGCCGGAGGCGGACGCGTGGCCAGCGTGGTCGGCATTCCCGGCCAGCCCAACATTTACTACGTTGGCTCCGCCGCGGGCGGTGTCTGGAAGACCACTGACGCGGGCAACACCTGGCACGCCATCTTCGAAAACGTTAAAGGTCAGGACACCGGCTCGATCGGCGACATCGCCCTCGCCCCCTCAAACCCGAACCTGGTCTGGGTCGCCACCGGCGAGCCCAACATCCGCAACGACGTGATGGTCGGCCACGGTCTCTACTTCTCGCCCGACGCCGGCGCGACCTGGACTGAGATTGCTCCCGAGATCTTCCACAACGCCGGCCAGATGTCGCGCGTCGTGATCAATCCCCACAATGCCAATGAGGTCTGGGTCGCGGTGCTCGGCCACGCCTTTGGCCCCAACCCGGAGCGCGGCGTGTTCCACACCACCGACGGCGGCAAGACGTGGAACAAGACCCTCTTCGTCGACGACCACACCGGCGCTATTGACCTGGCCATCAAGCCCGACAATCCCAAGATCCTGCTGGCCGGCATGTGGGATGTGACGCGTCGCCCCTGGACGCTCGACAATGGCGGCCCGGGCAGCGGCCTTTACCGCTCGATTGACGGCGGCGACCACTGGACGAAAATTACCGACGGACTGGCCCACGGCCCCTATGGACGCATCGGCCTCGGCTTTGCGCCGAGCAATCCCGATCGCGTCTACGCCATCGTGCAATCGAAGACCGGATTGTTTTATTCCTCGAATGACGCCGGCCTGACCTGGACCGCGGTCAGCGACAGCGACGCGCTCGATGCGCGTCCCTTCTATTTCTCGCGCTTCACGGTGGATCCGTCGAATCCGGACAAGATTTTCTTCCTCGCCCTCGGCATCAACGTCTCGACCGACGGGGGCAAGACCGTCTCCCCCGCCGGACGCGTTCACTCCGACAATCACTCGCTCTGGATTGATCCCGAGAATCCGGATCGCATCATCGAAGGCAACGACGGCGGTGTTGTGCTCTCCTATGACGGCGGCAAGAACTTCCGCTTCCTTGACACCCTCCCGCTGGAAGAGTTCTACATGGTCTCGGCCAGCAACGAACTCGCCTACAACCTCTGCGGCGGCCTGCAGGACAACTCCGCCTGGTGCGGCCCTTCCAGCGGCAACAGCAGCATGAACTGGAGCCCTGTCGTCGGCGGCGACGGCGAGTACGCCGTCTTCGCGCCCAGCGATCCGCATATCGTCTACGCCGACTCCCAGAACGGTGAGGCCGAGCGGCTCGACACGAGCACCGGAGTTTCCACCGCCATCAAGCCCTATGCGATGGGGGTCGAGAACATGGTGCCCAGCCAGTTGAAATACCGCTTCAACTGGACCACCCCGATTGAAGTCGGCGCCAAGAATGCTGACGACGTTTATATGGGCGGCAATGTGTTGTTCCACTCAACCAACGGCGGCTATTCGTGGACGCCCATCAGCCCCGATCTGACCCGCAACGACAAAACCAAACAGATCAACAGCGGCGGCGACATCGTCAAGGACATCACCGGCGCCGAGACCTACGACACCATTATTTCAATCGCGCTCTCGCGTACCGATCCGGAAACCATCTGGACCGGCGCCGATGACGGCGTCGTCTCGGTCACACGTGACGGCGGCAAGACATGGACTCGCGCGAGCAATAACATTCAGGGCCTGCCCGAGTGGGGCCGGGTGCAACAAATCGAGGTCTCGCCTTTCGATCCGGCGACCGCGTATGTCGCCTTCGACTTTCACATGACCGACGACAACCGGCCCTTCGTTTATAAGACCCACGACGGCGGCAAGACGTGGACCTCGATTTCCACCGGGTTGCCCGAGAACGGTTCGGCCCGCGTCGTGCGCGAAGACCCCAATCAGAAGGGATTCCTCGTCCTCGGCACCGACAACGGACTGTTCTATTCCCGCGACGACGGCGCGCGGTGGACCGCGCTGCATCAGGGTTTCCCGGTCGTGCCCACCTTCGACGTTCAATTCGTCAAGGCGACCCACGACCTGGTCGTGGCCACCCACGGGCGCGGCTTGTTCCTGCTCAGGGACATTGTCCCTCTGGAGAACACCACGGCCCAGGTTGCCGATGCTCCCTTTACGCTCTTTCCCATCCTCACCGACTACGATTTACGCGGCGGTAAACTGGGCGGCGGCTTCTTCGGCGGCGGCGGCAACGGCATGATGATTAACTACAACCTCGGCCAGGAGGAACGCCCCGCGACCGGGGCCGCCGGTCCCGCGCGCGCCACGGTGACGATCGCCGACGCCAAGGGTAACGTCGTGACCACGCTGCGGGGCGGCCTGAACCGCGGCCTGAACCAAGTTGTCTGGCGCGGCAATTACGATGGGCCCCGCACGGCCATCCTGGGCGAGCCCGAGGACAACGGTGGATTCGGATTCGGCCCGCCCCGCGGCAAGCCCGGTGAAGCCACGCCCGATGCGGGTCCGCACGCACTGCCCGGGGAGTACAAAATCACCGTCACCGTTCCCGGCCAGCCGCCGCAATCGCAATTGGCACGGCTTGAGCTGGACCCCCGCTGGCCCCATCCCGCCGATGCCGCCGCGAATCGCGCCGCGACGCTGCGGATCGCATTGCAGGCCCGCGATGAGCTTTCGGCCTTCGCCCAAATGCTCACCCGGCTGCACAGCCTGAACATGCAGATCGTCGCCGAGCGGAAGAGCATGCAGACACTGCAGCAAGCCGGTGCCGGCGACTACGCGGTGGTCGAGACCGCCGCCGAAGGCTTGGTAAAGAAAACCAAGGCTCTCGAAGCGGAGGTCTACAACCCCGACCAGTCCAAGGGAGAAGCTACCCAGTACGTCACCGACTTCTACCAGGATCTGCAGTCGGCCTACGACAGCTTCGGAGAGGCTGGCGACCAGCCCCCGCGCCCGAGCGACGTAGCCATGTGGAACGAGCTGCGCTCCCAGATGGATACGTACCTCGGCTCCTACAACTCGCTCGTGAGAACCGATGTGGTCGCCTTCAACAAACTGGCGGCCGATCACAACGCCCTCACCGTCGCCGCCGGCGCCCCGGTGACGCTGCCGGCCAACACCGCGGCCGCCGCGGCGGCACCGTCGGGCACGCATGAGCGCCATTGATCTTTCCGCCGAACTGGGTCTTGCGGCGCTATTTTTACTGGCCCTCAACCTGTTGCTCGGACTCATGATCTCGGTGCGCTGGCAGTGGCGCCCGACAACGTTGTTCCAATTGCATAACTGGACCGGCTACATCGCCCTCGGGGCCTGCGTGCTGCACCCGCTGCCCCTGCTCGTCTCCGCCCGCATGCGGTTCACTTGGCTGCAGATCCTGTGGCCGGTGAATGCGCCCAGCCAGGCCGTCGAAAACGTGATCGGCGCGCTGGGACTGTATTTGGTCGCGCTGGTCGTGGTTACTTCCTACTTCCGCGCCCAACTCGGTCGCAAGTCCTGGAAGCTCATCCACTACCTGGCTTACATTGCGGCTGCGCTATTCTTTGCTCATAGCTACCTTCTCGACCCGGAACTGCGCAACCAGCCGGTCGACTTTTTTGACGCGGAGAAAGTTTTTGTGTGGGTTTGTTTCCTGCTCGTGGCGGTCGCGTCGCTGGCCCGCTGGAAATACGGGCAACGTCATCCGCAGCGGCTGAGGATCACGCCCAAAACCCAGTACGTACCGGGATTCAAATGAAACCAGAAAGCCAAAAAAGCCAAAAAGGTTACCAGCTCGAATTTGGATCGAAGGCACTGCTGTCGCTGTTTTTTGCGCTGGCACTTGTCTGCGGCTTGTTTTTCGCCTTCGGCTACACCATGGGCAAGCATGCGATTCCGGCGACATTCATGCTGGGCTCGTCCCCCGCCGCCAGCGCCAAGTCGGTTGCGCTTCCTGCCCCGAGCGGCGTGCAACCGCCCGATGTTGCTGGGCTCAGCGCCGCTGAAGCCAACCAGACCCCGGCCACGGTGCAGCCCACATCTCCGTCGCCCACCACCTCCAGCGCCGCTCCGACGCCCGTCACCACCGCGCAAGAGCCGGCCCCGCC
>JANWLQ010000118.1 GCA_025450725.1 Terriglobales bacterium | reverse complement strand
GGAGTGGACGCCGAGACGCTGATGATGAGCATGACCGATGTCGCGGTGTCGTCGGGGTCGGCGTGTACGTCGGCGGCGCGGGCGGCGTCGCATGTGCTGCTGGCCATTGGGCTGAGCGACGATGAGGCGCACCGTTCGCTGCGGTTCGGGTTGGGGAGGTTTACGACGGAGGAGGAAGTTGACCGGGCGGCGGCGCGGGTGGTGGAGGCGGCTAGCCAACTGCGGGAGTTGAAGTCGCTTTGATTGACGCGGGCCCCAGCGCGGCTACCGCCGCGCGTCCCGCTTATCACCGTATACTCGTCTGATGGGATTAAGTGAACAAATTCATTCCGACATGATCACCGCCATGAAGGCGAAATCGGAGCTGCGGCTTTCCACGCTGCGCATGATGAAGACGGCGGTCAAGAACCGCGAGATTGACCAACGCAAGCCGCTGGAGGATTCCGAAGTGCACCAGGTGCTCGGGACCATGATCAAGCAGCGCGAGGATTCGGCGGCGCAGTTCATGGCCGGCGGGCGCGAGGAGCTGGCGGCCAAGGAGAAGGCCGAGATCGCCATTATTGAAAGCTATTTGCCGCGCGCGGCCTCGCAGGAAGACGTCGAGAATGCGGTGAAGGCGGCGATTGCCGAGTGCGGGGCCAGCGGGGCCAAGGATATGGGCAAGGCCATGAAGGCCGCGATGGCGAAATTTCAGGGGCAGCGGGTGGACGGGAAAATGGTGAGCGAGGCGGTGAAGCGCCAGTTGGGGTGATGGTGACGTCGTCGCTGCAACGCAGGCTGCTGCGGGAATTGGCCTATATCATTGTGTTCGGTTCGCCGCTGGTGTTGTTTTTTTTGATCGCCATGCCGCGGTCGAACGCGGCGCGGCTGACCAAGAGCCTGGAATCGGTAGCGGTCAACCGGACCAAGTTTAACGACGTCGAGCGGCTGGCGACGCGGTTCAACGGGTATGCCGCGTGCGTGGGCGACAACTGCCTGTTTCAGTTTCAGAATAGCTGGCTGCACCGGCTGCACCTGGCTCCGATGACCGAGTTCAGCGTGATGGTGCAGCGGGTGGGGCATGCGAGCGATCCGGGCGGAGGCGAGGTCGGGGCGATTGACATGGCCATGCTGATTAGCGGGGATGGGCAGGCTCGATCGGGCGAGGGGGCGATTGCCAGCGCGATTGTGTTTGATCGGGGGGAGATTGGTCCCTCGGGGCCGTATACGGCGAGTATTAATATTGGGCTCGATGGGAGGCCGGATCGGACCGTCGTTACGTTGTCGCCGGGGGCTACGGCGCGGCAGCGGACGCGGGCGCGGGCGTTTGATTTGCGGTGCTTGACGCGGATTGGCGGGTGTAAGGATAGCCACCAGATTCTGCCTGAGGTTTGGAATGGGGCGCGGCGGATTGAGAGTGCAAAATCATTAATTGGCGCGGGCCCCAGCGCGGCTATCGCCGCGCGCCCCGCTTTCGCGAAGCGCCGGGTTGGGGGCCCCATTGCCCCAAACTGGCGCTTCGCGGTTGCGTTGATTTGGAGTTCACCCCACGTTTGGGGGAATGGCTTTTCGCCGACGGCTGGCTAGACTCAAAGTAGGAATGCCGATTCAGGCTGTGGAACACATCCGGGGGATGCGTGGGGGCGCGCAGTCGCACCTCATGCGGGCGAGTGATGACCACTATTACGTGGTCAAGTTCACCAATAATCCGCAGCATCGGCGGGTGCTGGCTAATGAATGGCTCGTCGGGCGGCTGGCGCGGCGGATGGGGTTGCCGGTTCCGGAGATGGCGCTGGTGGATGTGGCGCCCGAAATCGTCGCGAGGGCGCCGGGGTTGAACTTTCGCATTGCCGGGAAAGTTGTGCCTTGTGACAGTGGGTTGCAGTTTGGGTCGCGGCTGCCGACGGCTGATCCGCATGCGCCCATTTATGACTACCTGCCCGAGGAGGCGCTCGAACTGGTTTCGAATCTCGACGATTTTATCGGCATGCTAGTGCTCGACAAGTGGACCTGCAACTGCAACGGGCGGCAGGTCATTTACTGCCGGGCCGCGCCGCGCAGGCAGCTCAAGGTCTTTATGATTGACCAGGGGTTTTGTTTTGACGGGGGGAGCTGGAAGTTTCCCGACTCGCCGCTTCGGGGGGTGTTTAGCCGCAACCGGGTGTATAACGGCGTGCATGGGTGGGATTCGTTGGAGCCGTGGCTGACGCGGGTCGAGGTGTTTGAAGAGGCGGCGATTTACGCCGCGGGCGAGGAGGTTCCGCCGGAGTGGTACGGGGCGTGGGACGACATGGAGCGACTGCTCGATCAGTTGGTCCAGCGGAGGAGCGCGGTGCGCGATCTGCTGTGGGAGGTGAGGGGCTCGCAGCGCAGACCGTTTGACAATTGGGTGGATCGGGCCGCCGGCGCGGCCCAGGGACAACTGTATGCCTGAATCGTGTGAGTACTTTCTCATTCGCATTGCGCCCGACCCGATTCGGAATGAGTCCATCAATATTGGCGTGGCTCTCTACCACTCAAGCGGGAGCTTTGTCGGGGTGCGGGTCAACCGGGATTTTAGGCGGGCGCATTGTTTGTTTCCGCAGCTCGAGGAGGCCGACCTGACCGGGCTCGAGGGCGACGTACTAAAGCAACTGCAGACGCCGGGCGGGCGCGAGCGGCTGCGGTACTTCGGCGAGGAGACGTGCAGCCATGGGTTGCAGTTCACAGCGCCGAGCGTGGTGATGACGCAAGATCCGGTGGAGGAGCTGGACCGGTTGTATGCGCAGTATGCGGCGACGCCGGAGGCGGCTGAGCGCAGCGCCAACGCCGGGGCGCGGCGGGTGATTTTGCGGCACCTGGCGCATGTGTTTAACGAGGAGCGGGTGCTCGCCCGGATGCAGCGCAACGTGCGCGCGGGCGAGTGGCTGGGCGAGCCGGATGCGTTCCGGTTTGACTTTCATTACAAGCCGAACGGAACGCACCATGTGATTCAGGCGCTGCCGCTCGAGGGGGACGAGAGCGGGGTCAAGGAATTGTGCTTTACGGTGGACCGGCTGCGGCAGCGGCTGCGGACGTTCGATGTGGTCACGTTTGGCGAGGTTCCGGCGCCACTGCGGGCGGTGGAGTTGCCGAATGGAGGCAGCGCGCCGTTGAGTCCGCGCGGGTATCACCGCAGCCTGCTGGCGCAGGCGGGGGTGCGGGTGCTGGAGCTGCACGAGGCCGCGGGCGAGGCGGGGCGGATTCGCGCGGCGCTCGGGATTCAGTGAGGCCGCCGGGTTAGCGGCGGCGGGGGCGGACGACGAGGGCTTCGCGGGCGTTGTCGAAGTTGAGTTGGCTGTGGGCGAGGTCGTGCTGGACGAAGTCCACGAACTCCTGCATTTGTTTTTGCATGATCTGCATTTTTTCACGCAGGCCGAGGATGATTTCGACTCCGGCGAGATTCACGCCCATGTCGCGGGTGAGGGAGAGGATGACTTCGAGGCGCTGCAGATCCTCGTCGGTGTAGAGGCGGGTGTTGCCTTCGGTGCGGGAGGGCGAGAGCAGGCCCTCGCGCTCGTAGAGGCGCAGCGTCTGGGGGTGAATGTCGTACTGCTCGGCCACCGCCGAGATCATGTAGGCCGCGCGTCCTTTTTTCCGTGGCATAGGACTACTCCGCTCCCGCCTGCTTCAAGATCGCATCGCGCGCGTCGTCGGGGTTGAGGCGCGCGAATTCGCGCAGGAGCTCGCGGCTGCGCTCGTCCATTTGCTTGGGCACGACGATTTGGACTTCGACGTATTCGTCGCCGCGGATGCCTTCGTGCTGAGCCGAGGCGACGCCGCGTTCGCGCATGCGGAAGCGCTGGCCGGATTGGGTTCCGGCGGGGATGTTGAGGAGCGCCTTGCCGTCGATGGTGGGCACGCCGATTTTGGCGCCGAGCGCGGCCTCGGTCATGCTGAGCGGCACCTTGACGTGAATGTCGTCGGCGTCGCGCACGAAGAACTTGTGGGGCTGGATGCGGATGACGACGTAAAGGTCGCCGACCTGGTCGGCGCCCCAGTTGCCCTTGCCGGGGATGCGGAGGCGCGCGCCTTCGCGGGTGCCGGGTTTGATGCGGACTTCCAAGGTTTCTGTGATCGCGATGCGGCCCTGGCCGTGGCAGCGGGCGCAGGTGCCGCCGAGTTTGCCGGTGCCGGAGCAGGCGCCGCAGCGGAGGTTGAATTTCATGCCGCTGACGCTTTGCGCGACCTGGCCGGAGCCGTGGCACTCGGGGCAGACGCCGCTGCGTCCGCCGGCGCCGCTGCCTTCGCAGACGGGGCATTTGTCCTGGCGGGGGACTTGCAGCTTCATGACGGTGCCGCGGATGGCGTCCCAGAAGCCGACTGTGGCCTGAAACTCGAGGTCGCTGCCGGTGGGTTCGGCGGTGGCCGACTGGCGGTTGAAAATGCTGGAAAAAATATCGCGGAAGCCGCCTTGAGCTCCGGCGCGGTTCGATCGCTGCCCGGGGCCGGCGCCGCCTTGATTCAGGTCGGAGAAATCGAAGCCGCTGAAGTCGAAGCCGGGCGGCGGGCCGCCGCGGCCGGGACCGGCGCCAGGGCCCGAGCCTGAACCGGGGGCGCCCTGAGCGTAGGCGTCGGCGCCGTGCTGGAAGGCCTGGTCGGAATAAAATCCGGCGCGATCGTAGAACTCACGCTTCTTGGGTTCGCTGAGGATGTCGTAGGCTTCCTGGACATCCTTGAATTTATCTTCAGCGGATTTGTTATTGGGATTGACGTCGGGGTGGAGCTTGCGGGCCAGCTTACGGTAGGCCTTGCGCACCTCCTCGGCCGTGGCGGTGCGCTTGATTCCGAGGGCCTTGTAGTAATCCTTGGAGGCGGTGGCCACTTACGCCTTTTTCTCCTCGTCGACGTACTCGGCGTCAATCACGTCGTCCTTCTTGGCCTGGCCGTTGCTCGGGCCGGCGCCGTCCGTGCTGGGGCCGGCGCCTTCGGCGCCGGGCGCGGGGCCGGCGGCGCTGGCGTTCTTGTACATGGCCTCGGCCAGCTTGTGGGTGGCGGCGGTGAGCTGATCCTTGGCGGCGTTCATGGCGGCGACGTCGGTGCCTTCGAGCGCCTTGCGGGCTTCGGCGAGGCCGGCTTCGACGGCTTCGGCGTCGGAGCTGGAAACCTTCTCGCGGTTTTCACGCAGCATTTTGTCGGTGTTGTACACCAGACTGTCGAGCTGGTTGCGGGCCTCGACCTCTTCACGCTTGCGCTTGTCCTCATCGGAGTGGGCTTCGGCTTCCTTGGTCATGCGGTCAATCTCGTCTTTCGACAAACCGCTGGAACTGGTGATGGTGATCTTCTGCTCCTTGCCGGTGCCGAGATCCTTGGCGCTGACGTTGACGATGCCGTTGGCGTCGATGTCGAACGTTACCTCGACTTGCGGGACGCCGCGCGGGGCGGAGGGAATGCCGACCAGGTGGAATTTCCCCAGGGTGCGGTTTTGCGCCGCCATGGGGCGCTCGCCCTGCAGAACGTGGACCTCGACCGAGGTCTGGTTGTCGGCGGCGGTCGAGAAGGTTTCGCTCTTGCGGGTGGGGATGGTGGTGTTGCGCTGGATCAGGACGGTGTTGACTCCGCCCAGGGTCTCGATGCCGAGCGAGAGCGGGGTGACGTCGAGCAGCAGCAGGTCCTTGACTTCGCCGGCCAGCACGCCGGCCTGAATGGCGGCGCCGACGGCGACAACTTCATCGGGGTTGACGCCCTTGTGCGGTTCCTTCTTGAACAACTCGCGGACGATTTGCTGCACGCGCGGGATGCGGGTCGAGCCGCCGACCAGAACCACTTCGTCAATTTTGTCGGCGGTGATGCCGGCGTCTTTCAAGGCCTGCTGGCAGGGGGCGACGGAGCGCTGCAGAATATCCTCAACCATGCGCTCGAACTGCGGGCGGGTGATTTTCTCGAGCAGGTGCTTGGGGCCGGAGGCATCGGCGGTGATGAAGGGGAGGTTGATCTCGGTTTCGCTGGTCGTCGAGAGCTCCATCTTGGCCTTTTCGGCGGCGTCTTTCAGGCGCTGCAGCGCCATTTCGTTGCCGCGGGCGCGGAGGTCGAGGCCCTCTTTTTTCTTGAACTCGTCCACCAGGAAATCAACCAGGCGCTGGTCGAGGTTGTCGCCGCCGCGGTGGGTGTCGCCGTTGGTGGATTTCACCTCGACGACGCCTTCGCCGACTTCGAGGATGGAGACGTCGAAGGTGCCGCCACCGAAGTCGTAGATGGCGATGGTCTCTTCTTTTTTCTTGTCGAGTCCGTAGGCGAGCGCGGCCGCGGTGGGTTCGTTGACGATGCGCAGGACATCCAGGCCGGCGATCGTGCCGGCATCTTTGGTGGCCTGGCGCCGCGCAAGCTGACCGACGAGGCGGTCACCTTGGTCCGTGAACGCGACGACCGACGGCGTGGTGCGCTGACCTTCCG
>JANWLQ010000117.1 GCA_025450725.1 Terriglobales bacterium | reverse complement strand
CCCGATGCCGCCACCATGCCGCGCCGAAATAGATCGGTTCTCGCGCCGCCGCCACTCCGTAGACCCGGCTCCGGTCCAAGGTCGTGAAAATCGAAAGCGCGCGCCGCGTGTGGTACTCGCTCGTAACTAAAAGCACGCGATGGGCTCCCTCCATGCAAGGCTGCAACACCGATACATCCTGCCGGGTGGAAAACGATGTCACTTGGCAAAACGTGACTTGGCTCGGCTCCGGCTCTGGAAGCTTGGCCGCCCATGCTCGCGCCAAATCAATGTCGGGCACTCCCCAATCCATGGATCCGGCCCCGGTCTCAATTACCAGCTTGGGCGCCACGCCCTCATGAAGCAACTCCAGCCCACGCAGCAAACGATTCCGAGTACCGCCGTCGAGCACAACAATCAGATCGCTCGGCTGCGCCCGGGAAACGATCAGAAATCGGCCCGCCAGCGTCGCCCAGGCCAGCAGCCCCGCCATCCCTACCGCGATTGCAATCAGCTTACGGCGCGACACCTGCTCATCATAGACCCCGCGCGCTCCGCTGGCCCTATGCCTCCGTTCGCAGCGCCACCAATGGATCCACGCGCGCCGCGCGAGCGGCCGGCACCAGTGCCGCCAGCGCGGGAACGAGAAGCATCAACGCGGCCGCGATCGCAAGGCTGGCTGGGTCCATGGCGGTCACGCCCCACAGAATTCCCGCCAATTGGTGGGCCAGGAGTCTCGCCGCCAGCGCGGCGAGCACCCCCCCGAGGCCCAATCCGACCATCGTCAACACCAAGGCATCGCGCAGCACCGATTCCAGCAGACGGGCCGGGCGGGCGCCCAGCGCCAGGCGGAGCCCAAATTCACTGGTGCGGCGCGCCACCAAATAGCTGATAACGCCGTACAAGCCGATGCAAGCCAACCCCATCGCCAGCAGCGCAAACATGTCGCTCAATCGTGCCAGCAGCATCTCGTCGGCGAGCTGGAACTGCAGCAGTTCGGCGCCAGTGCGGACTTGTGTCACCGGCAGCTCCGGCGCAACTGATGCGATTGCCCGACGCACCGCATCCGTCGTGCTATCCATTGGGCCTGCGACACGCACCTGCAGCGACGATTCATATTGCGCCGGTCGCTGCTGAAGGGGAATGAAAAATTGAGGCCCGGCTGGTTCGCGCAGATTGTGGATGCGTGCGTTGCCGACGATGCCTACAATTGTAAGCTGCGACGCATGGGTCGGGTCAGAGCCAAGATGAACGCCCAGCGGGCTCTGGCCCGGGAAAAATTTGGCGGCAAACGCCTGGTTCACGACTACGACTGGCGGGTCACTGGGACCGTCGCTCGCCGCAAAACCACGGCCCGCCAGAATTGGAATGCCCGCCGTGCGGAAATAATCCGTGCTTACGGTATAGTCGTCGGCATTGACGGATTGCGTCGAGCCGGGAAAATAGATATCTGACGCGGACGTGCAGCCGGAAGGCAGCGGGCATTCCGAAAGCGCGGCCGATTCCACCCCAGCTTGCGCCGCCACGGCCTGAAGGAGCCGCGGATAAATGGCCGGCAACCGCGATCTGGCAATCCCGGAGGCGCGAAAGTCGAGTCGCAGATTGAGCAACTGGGCGGCGGAAAAACCCGGATTCTGATCCGCGAGAGCCCGCAGGCTGCGGCTAAACAAGATCGCACTTGCCACGAGCACCAACGACAGCGCGACTTGGCCCACTATGAGGGCGCGACCAAAGGGTAGCCGGGCTGTCTGTCCTCGATCGCTCTTGATGCCAGAGCCGAAGTCACTGCGCTGCGCCCTCCAAGCCGGAAGCAGCGAAACCAAAACGCCGACCAGCAAGGAGACGATGGCCAGGAAAGCCAAGACTTTTGCATCCACCGTCACCGCGAGCGGCTGCGCTTGCGGGTTATTCACCGCAAGCCGGGTGAGCAGTTGGCTGCCCCACACCCCCAGCGCCAACCCCCCGGCGCCGGCCATTGAGCTCAGCATGAATCCTTCCAGAAGAAGCTGCCGCGACAAGCGCCATCCGGTGGCGCCGAGCGCGATGCGGATCGCAATCTCGCGCTGGCGGCTTACGCCACGCGCCAGCAGCATCGCCGCCACGTTCGCGCAGGCGATGAGCAACATCAAACCCACCATGGCCAACAGAATTTCCAGGGGTTGCGAAAACGCGCGCCGGAGGGAGCTGGCGCCTTTGGCGCCGGCGGCGGCAACTACGCGCCAGTGAGGACTCTGCGGCGCAAGATAACCGTCTCGGGAAATTAACTGGCCTAGTCGCCCCCAGACCGCGGGGGCGGCGCCGCCGGGGACGCGCGCCGCCAACTGAAGCCATGAAATTCCGTCCTGCCGTGACCAGGGCTTCGTCAGATCCGAAGTGTCGTCGTTGGACGCGTTGTGGTTGTAGTTGAGACGCGCCTGCAACGTCAGCGGCAGCCATACATCGGGAGGCACGTCGGGCAGAAAGCCCGCGAATCCCGGCGGCGCGACGCCGACCACTTCACAATCCACGCCGTTGACGCGGAGGCGTGAACCGACCGCCGTCCGCGCACCGCCGAATTCGCGTTGCCAAAATTCATGGCTCAGCACTACCGCCGCGACGCCGCTGCCACCCGTGTCGGCGGGATTCAGGAGCCTGCCCAACTCCGGCCGCGTCATCAGGGTCCGGAAAAAATCTCCCGACACCAACTGTCCGGAAATCTCCCGCGGCGGCCGCCCGGGGTCGGGAACATACATTGGCGCTGGATAGGTGAAGGCGGCCAATTGTGCCGTTCCGGCGACGGCCGCGTCCATTCGCTGGTACAACGGGTAGGAAAACAAATTGTCCGAATCCCGCCCGCTCGTCGCCGTGATGCCATACAGTTCCTGCGGATTGGGCACCGGCAGCGCCCGCAGCAACACCGCGTCCATCACGGTACAAATCGCGGCATTGGCGCCGATGCCGAGCGCAAGGCATGTCACCACGGTGACGCTGAGCGCGCGCTGCCGCTTGATGCCGCGGGCCGCCATGCGGATATCCCGCAAGAGTGCGTCCAGCCAGGCGAATCGCCAGGCATCATCCGACCGCTCCCGCGCGTTGAGCTCGTGTCCAAAAGTCATGCGCGCCGCGCGCCGGGCGGCTTGGGGACTAAGGCCCCGCGCCTCGTTCTCCTCGCATTCCATCGCAATGTGCGCGGCCATTTCCTCGTCCAACTCGCGCGCCAGCCTTCGGCCCGGACCGCGCAGTTTCGCCCAGATTCGCCGCAAGCCGCTCATCATTGTTCCTCCCGCGCCGGATGGAGCACCCGGCTGATCGCTTGTACCGACCGCTCCCATTTCGAGCTTTCGCCCAGCCACTGTTTCCGGCCCGCCGCGGTGAGCCGGTAAAATCGGGCGCGCCGGCGGTTTTCGGAGACGCCCCACGCCGCCTTGACCCAGCCTTGTTGCAGCAGTCGCTGCAGGGCGGGGTAGAGCGATCCATGCTCCACGATGAACGCGCCTCCGGAGTCGCGCTGAATGGAGGTCGCGATGCCGTGGCCGTGGGTCGGTCCCCATAACAGCGTGCGCAGGATCAACAGGTCCAGCGTGCCCTGCAGCAGCGCCTCCCGCTCCTTCGCCCGCCGCCTGCTTGTGGTAGTTTGTCTACTAGTCATCTAGTAGAGCGTCTACCAGAATCGGCTCCGTTGTCAAGCCGGGCCATAGTAGACTGCCTGCATGCGTTTTCGTCGCCTTCCGTGCCCTGCCGCGTTCGCGTTGTCCGCGGTATGCCTTCTGCTCGCCATTGCCGCCGCCGCGCAAGTGACCACGCCCGAGGCGTTCTTCGGATTCCCGTTGGGAAACGATCGCAAATTGGCGGATTGGAACCAGCTCACCGCCTATTACCAAAAGCTGGCCGCCGAATCGCCGCGCATCCGCTATACCAACGTCGGCCCCACGACTGAAGGCCTGCCGTTTGCCTTGGTCACCATCTCAGCGCCTGAAAACCTCGCGCAATTATCCCGCTACCAGAACATCCAGGCCCGGCTCGCGGATGCCCGCCGCACCACGCCCGCGGTCGCCGCGTCGCTCATCGCCCAGGGCAAAACCATTCTCGCCATCACTTGCAACATCCACTCCACTGAAATTGCCAGTTCCCAGACCGCAGCCCAATTCGCCTACGAAATGGCCTCCGGCAAATCGGCCGAAATTCTCAACATTCTCCACAACACCATCATTCTTCTGGTGCCCTCGCTCAACCCCGACGGCCAAAAGCTGGTGACGGACTGGTATCGCAGATATCTCGGCACACCGTACGAAGGCTCCAGTCCAGTTGTGCTCTATCAGAAATACACCGGCCACGATGACAACCGCGATTGGTACATGTTCACGCAGAAAGAGACCCGGCTCACGGTGGAAAAGGTGCTGAATCCCTGGCATCCCCAAATCCTCTACGATGTCCACCAAATGGGGGCCAACGGCCCACGCCTTTATCTGCCGCCCTGGGTGGATCCGATAGATCCCAATATTGATCCCATCCTGGTTGCTTCGATGAATGCGGTTGGCATGGATGCGGCCCGCGATGTCATCGCCACCGGCAAGTCGGGCGTGCTGGTTGACGGTGTTTACGACGGCTGGTCGCCAGCCCGACAATACATCGTGTACCACGGTGGCCTGCGGCTGCTCACGGAGAGCGCCAGCGCGCGCATCGCCACACCTGAAAACATTCCTTTTGATCGCCTGGGCTCCGGCATCGGTTATGACGCGAAGATCGCCAAATGGAATTTTCCTCAGCCCTGGCCAGGCGGGGAGTGGCACATGGGTGACATCATGGCCTACCAACTTGATGCCTTTTTCTCGATCGCCCGCAACGCCGCCGTCAATCGTGAGCTGTTTCTGCGCAACTTCTACACCATCTCCCAACGTGCCGTCGACCCCGCGTTGATCCATAAGGACTGGCCGTACGGCTTTGAGGTCGCCGCCCACCAGGCTGATCCGCGCGCGACCGCCACCCTGGTGAATACGTTGCGCGAAGGCGGCGTCGAAGTGGGGCGCACGTCTGATGGCGCCTACCTGATTCCTCTCGACCAGCCCTATGCTTCATTTGCCAAATCACTGCTCGAACGCCAACACTATCCCGATCTGCGCCAATATCCCGGTGGGCCGCCGCAGCGGCCGTATGACGTCACCGCCCAGACTCTGCCCTTGTTGCTCGGAGTCAACGTGGCCACGCTCACATCGGGGCCCGATAGTCCCGCGACAGCGGTGACCGGCGACGTTGCCGCCCCCGCAGGTACGTTCACCCCCGCCGACGCCGGCCCTGGCTACGTGTTCCGCGACCAGCAAAACGGCAGCCTGCTTGCCCTTTTCGCCCTGCTCAAAAAACACATTCCGGCCTATCGCTTGCTCAGTGGCAACGTCGCCCCCGGCACGATCTTCATTCCCCGCCAGGATCCCGATTCGCCCGCGCTGGCCGAAGTCGCCCGCCAATACTCGGCCAATATCATCCCCGCCGCCGGCGCCATGAAGGGCAACGCCCTTGAAGTCAAACTGCCCCGCATCGCCCTCTACCAGAGTTGGGTGCCGCAGATTGACGAGGGCTGGACGCGCTTCGTCTTCGACCAGAACGCCATCCCGTATTCACGATTGCAGGACGCCGAAATCCGCGCTGGCGGGCTCGCTTCCCACTACGATGTCATCGTCGTTCCCGACCAGGCCGCGCGCTCGATTGTCGCCGGCAATGCACCTGGTCGCGTCCCGCCTGAATATGCCGGCGGTGTCGGAGAAACCGGCATGGCCAACCTCAAAGCCTTTGTTCAATCCGGCGGCACCCTGGTCGCACTCAACCAGGCATCGCTGGCGTTCCTCGATTGGACCGGCGGCGCCGTTACCAACGCTCTCGCCGGCGATCGTCAATTCTACAGTCCCGGTTCGATCCTGCAGGTGACCGCCGATCCCGCCGACCCAGTGGCGTTCGGCGCCGCCCGTCAGACGGCAATTTTCAGCGAACAAAGCCCTGCCTTCACCGTGGCCAGCCCGGCAGTCTCCTCCGCAAACTATGCCTCCGGCGACCCGCTCCTCAGCGGATGGCTCCTCGGCGGCGACAAACTCGCCGGCCATTCCGCGCTGGTCACCTACCCGCTCGGCAATGGACACCTGGTGTTATTCGGCTTCAAACCCCAGTACCGCGCCCAGTCCGAAGCCACCTACCGCTTCCTGTTCAACGCCTTGCTTCTGGGTGCTTCCAACAAAACCAATCTGCCCTAGGCGGCGGCAATTGTCTCAACTGAGACAATTTAACCTCAGGGTGGAATTGGTTTTAGTGGGCTCGCCGGAATACCGGACGGGACGTTTAGAGGTGGCGCGGCGTAGGCGATTAAATGGGCTCAGAATGTCCAGTTTTCGGCTGAATCTGCTAGCGGCGCTAATCGCGCGTGGTTGACGCGCTCGGTGTTGTCCCCTTTTTCTGTACCAGTTCAAACGCGACAGGGAAGCCGGGTGGCGGCGGAAACGAAAAATTGTCTCGGGTGAGACGATTTAACTGTTGCTGAGTACTGAAGTTATCTCGCTCAGCAGGCGAAACGTTCAAAAATGACCGCCAGCCAGCGACCACTGGCTAGCAGTTTGGATTGAGTTGTCAAATCCCGCGCCTGCTCGCGACGCAGGGCGGGACGTATGCATCTCGAACAAAGCCGAGGTAACCCCTGGGGGTCGTCGCGGGCATGCGAATCCCGCGCGCATAACCAGTCTGATGCGGTGAACTGAAGTGCGCTGGTGACGGAACTGTGACATTCCGGCAACAATGCCGTTCCCAGTCGCAGCGAATTCGGTCACTTCCTGCCGAACGTGTAGCCCATCGAGATCGCAAACCGGCTGGGGTGATCAATGTTCTTGCCGATAAGCTGATGGAATTCCAACCGCAGGAATGCGCCGTGGTTGAGGTAGGTCTTCGCCAGAACTCCCAAATGGGCCGCGCTCTTCCGCTCTGTCGGCAACCGCGTGCACGGAAACGAGGGGCTTTCTACGCATAAATCATTGCCGGGCTCAACCATCACTACGCCATAGCCGGCCTGGAGTTCGGGAGTCCATTCGTGGCGCGTGGGCCGCAGCGCCAGATTGACGTCCATCATCTTCGGCCGATAATCGAGGGCGTAATAGGCATTGCGCGGCGACGACGTGCGCAAGGCAAGCTCGCCTGCTACGCCAACGTGTTGATTGAACATGGCCGTCGCGGCGAAGCTCGGCCAGAAGCCGCCGCTGACGTGGCCGGCGGCGGCGGTACCGATGCCAATCGCAGCATCCACGCTTTGCCCGATAAGGGGTACAAGCCCCAGGAACAGAACTAGAACGAGGCGCTTCACTTGTATCTGGTACCCGAAATCGTGGCGAACTCAGTTTTGAGCTGGCTCAACTTCTGGACCAAAAGTTGGTTGACTTCCACCGCTTGCGCAGTTGGCGGAAAGTCCCCGCTCGCGACTTCGCTGAACAAGTGATCAATCTCATCACCCAGCGTCGGCGCCTCGCGGTCCTCGTCCTCGCCCAACCCGGTGATCTGGTTCTTGAACAGTTTGCCTTCCAGGTCCACCAGCTTCTGATCCGTGGCGGCGATGGCCTCGCGTTTGGCGCTTGAGTTCGTGTCGAGCGACAACACAACATCTTGCGCATGCAGCGACACCCGCAGCGCCTCTACATGGTCCAGCAGCGCCGCGTACTCGTTCATCTCCGCCTGGATTGCCTGCTCCAACTTGAACTGCGCCGCGAAGTCGGCCGGTGTTGCCGGCGAGCGCGGGTCTTTCAGCACCTCGAGCGGCTGGCTTGATTGCACATCGCCGACGGTGAGCTTTACGGTGTAGGCGCCCGGCGGCTCGTTCAGGGTGATTGGTGTTACCGACGGCGCTGGACGTTCCCCATTAGCGTTCAGCGTCACGCTCGGCATGTTGGCCGGCACCGTTCGCACCATGATTGCGCGTCCGCTGTTGGCTCTGAAATCCCACCAGACGCGGTTCACACCAGCCGCCGCCGGTCCGTTGAGCGTGCGAACGGTCGCGCCCGCTGCATCCACAATAGAAATCTGAGCCCGACCGCGCACCGCTTCCGGCAGGTAGTAGTCGATATCGGCTCCCGCCGGCGGATTGTTTCCCTGGGTGTTGTCGTTGCCACCGCCAAATCCCCCGCCTGAGCCCCGGAACTCATAGGCCGGGCGAATCGGCAGCAACCCAGCCGCCTCCGCCGCCGCGGCGCGTTCCAGCGGGGTGATGTCGTCCATGATCCAAAAACCGCGACCGTAGGTTGCGATATCGAGATCATGCGCCGCGGTTTGCACCGTCAGCCCGTAGACGGGCACATGCGGCAAATTGTTTTGCAGCGGCTGCCATTCACCGCCCGCGTTGAATGAAACGTAGACGCCGCCCTCGGTGCCGAGAAACAACAGGCCCTCGCGAGCGGGATCTTCAATCACCTGGTGCGCGTATCCATTCGCCGCCATCGGCAAGCCATTGGTGATCTTGGTCCAGGTTGCGCCGAAATCCGTTGTCTTGTAGACCCACGGATCGCGATTGTCCACCTGGTGCCCATCCGCGGTCAGATACGCCGTCCCCGCCGCGAAGTGCGAGGGCTCGATGTTGCTGATGGTCAGATACTTCGGCAACCCCGGCAGATTCGCGGTCAGGTTGGCCCAGTTCTTGCCGCCGTCGCGCGTGAGCTGCACGAGGCCGTCGTTGGTGCCGGCCCAGATCAGTCCCCGCTGCTTCGGCGATTCCGCAATCGCAAACACGGTGTCGAAGTACTCGACCCCGATATTGTCCTGGGTCAGTCCGCCCGAGCCCTGCTGCTTGCTCTTGTCGTTGAGCGTCAAGTCCGGGCTGATAATCTGCCATGACTGCCCGCCGTCATGCGTCACGTGCACAAACTGGCTGCCCGCATACAGCGTGTTGTGGTCAAATGGCGAAAACATGAGCGGGAACTCCCACATGAAGCGGTATTTCACTTCCGACGCGCTGGCGCCGAGTGTGTCATCCGGCCAAATCTCGACGTTTCGAATTTGCCCGGTGCGCAAGTCCAGCCGGGTGACAATGCCGCCCATGGAGCCGTCGCCGCTGCCGCTCGACCAGACAATATGGTTGTCAACGGGGTCGGGCTGAGCCCAGCCGCTTTCGCCGCCGCCCACCGATTTCCAATCCGAGCTCGGAATGGGTCCGCCGAGCGCAATCGCACCGCCGCGTCCGCCGCCGCGGCCGCCGCGGCCGGCCGCGCCGGTCTGGCTGGGGCCCATGTAGCTGGAGCCGTCCTGCTTGTTGCCGAACACGTGGTAGGGAATCGCGTTATCCGTAGTCACGTGGTACATCTGCGCAATGGGAAGCTGCACGTGGTTCCAAACGGCCGCACGGTCGTGGGTAATGCTGATGCCGCTGTCGTTGGCTACAGCGATATTTTTGGCATCCTTGGGATCGATCCAAACGTCGTGGTTGTCGCCGCCCGGCGAAGCCGTTTGGGTCACCGTCCGCCCGCCGTCAAGCGAATGGTAATAGGTGTTGCCCATGAAGTAGAGCTCGTTCTCGTTGTCGCTCGACACTTCGACCCGGTTGTAATAATGCGTCCGGCTCTGCAGCCCGTCGTTGGTGCTCATCAATTGCCAACTTGCACCGTCGTCGCTCGAGGCCCACAGCACGCCCGGAGTCGTCTTTTTGCCGTCAATTACAAACCCGTCGCCGGTCTCGATCATCGCGTACACGCGCTGCGGATTCGAGGGTGCGATGGCCACATTGACCTTGCCCCAGGGAGACGGCGGCAGGCCATGACCTTGCAGCCTGGTCCAATGCTGGCCGCCATCGGTGGACTTGAACAATCCGCTCCCCGGCCCGCCGCTCGTCTGCCCCCAAGTCTTATCCTCGAACTGCCACATACCGGCAAACAAAATCCGCGGATTCGACGGATCCATCGCCAATTCCGAACACGCTGTGTTGTCGTCCACGTGCAGCGTCAGCGCCCACGTATTCCCGCCGTCAGTCGAGCGGTAAACGCCGCGCTCCGGCTGCGGGCCATAGAGAGTTCCCATGGCGCACGCCAGCACCGTTTCCGGATTTTTCGGATCAATAACGATGCGCGCGATCCTGCCTGTCTTCTCCAGCCCCATCAGTTTCCAGGTCGCACCGGCATCGGTGGACTTGTACACTCCGGCGCCAATTGAAACGTGGCTGCGAAAGAAGGACTCTCCCGTCCCGGCCCACACCACATTGTGATCACTGTCCGCTACCGCCAGCGCTCCAATGGACATCACAGGCTCAGCGTCGAAGACCGGCCGAAAATGCATGCCGCCATCGGTGGTTTTGAATATGCCCCCCGCCGCCGTGCCCGAATAGTACGTCATCGGATCTCCAGGCACTCCGGCCACGGCATCCGTTCGGTTGCCCGGAGGCCCAATGTAGCGCCATTGCAGTTGCGCCAGGCTTGCCGGCGCTTGCGCCGCCAGCAATGACGCCATCAGAAGAATACCGGCCGAAAGGGATAGTGTGCGCATAACGCGCACTATAGATGAACCGGCCCGCGTTTGGCAAACGGTCTCGCGCAAGCCTATACTTCCGCCATGGCGATTCTTCTGGCTCTATTCCTTCTCGTCGCCGACCCCTACGCGCCTCTGCGCCTCTATGACGGCACCTGGATCGCAATTGGCGGCGACAAAGGGGCAGCGCCCAAGACTACCCGCATCGCCAACATTTGCCGCCGAGTCGGCGCCTACTTTACCTGCCAGCAAACTGTGGACGGCAAGCTGTCGAACTTAATCGTTTTCATCCCCGACGGGGCCCATGGCCACTATTACCTCCAGGCGGTGCTCCCCGACGGTCATGCCACCGGCCGCGGCGAGCTCACCATCGCCGGCCCGCTCTGGTCCTACCTCAATCATGGCGACGAAAACGGTGCCGCGGTCCTCTATCGCACCACCAATCACTTCACCGACAACAGCCATATTCATTACGAGATGTCGCAATCCCGCGATGGCGGGAAGACCTGGATTACAACTGGCGGCGGAGACGAGCACCGCCAGGAATAGTCTGGCAGCCTCAGCGCTGGTAGGCTTGCGAGCTCGCGGCCAAATATTGCTGGTTGACTTTCTGGAAGCTGGGCGAGTAGTTCAGCCAAATTCCGACCACAATCAGAGGAATCAGCGCCAGTGCCGCTTGCATCCGGCTCCGCCGCGTGGTCTTCTCTTCCTTTTCCCAGCGGAACAGCGCCACGCCCAGGCCCACGCAGGAGACGGTGATCAGCAAAAGTCCCACAATCTCGGGCATGTTCTGGGAAAATCCCTGTCCGCCGAGCATCACCCCGGCGCTGCCCAAAATCATCAATGTCGGCGGCATGAACAACGCCAGATGCTGAATGAAGACCGGCAGGCTGGCTAACGGCAGTGTGGTCCCGGTCAGAAACAGCAGACCGAAGAACAAAATCTGGTTCCACACGGTTGCCTCTTGCACAGTGTCCACGATCCCCGCCACCACCAGCCCGATCGCCCCCAGCGCGAGATAGCCCAGCGAGAAGATTACGGCCAATGCCCACAGTGATCCTTGCACCGGCATCTTGTAAATCCATATCGCCAGGAGGAACTGCACCACCACAAGGGGCATGAACAGCAGATAATTGCTGAGCAAACGGCTACCCACCATGGTGGCCGGGCTGAGCGGCGCCAAGTGGTACCGGCGCAGCATGTCCCGTTCCCGCATCGTGACCAACTGCACGCTCAGCCCGAACAGGGCGTTGCTGATCACCGAACAGCTGATCAGCGGTCCCATCAGCGCCTCGACGGTCTGAGGATGTCCCTTCGCGAAGAGGGAGAAGTAAATGAAGAAAAACATCATCGGGAAGATAAACGTAAAGAAGAATGCGATCCGCACCCGGTAGCTGAGCAGCACATTCATCCAGGCCATTTTGAGTACGGTCTTCATTCCCCAATCCTCCGTCCGGTAAGGCTCAAGTAAACGTCCTCGAGCGAGGTATGCGCAATCCGCGCCTCCATCAATTCATTGCCGGCATGGTCGGCATAGACCGCCACCGTGGCCAGCATCTTGCCGCCACTCTTGCCCCGAAGCACATAGGTGCCGTCTACCGCCTGCACCCGGTCCACGCCCGGCAGGGCGGCCAATTCCGCCTCGCTGATGGCGTCGCGCAGCGTCAGTTCCAGCCGGTCGCCCTCGCCCTGATCTTCAATCAACTGCCTGGGGTGGCCGATCGCGTGCAGTTGCCCCCGGTCAATGATCCCGACTTTGTCGCACAGCCGCTCGGCTTCCTCAATATAGTGAGTCGAAATCAGAATGCTCTTGCCCTGGTCGCGAATTCTTAAAATCAACTCGTGCAATTCGCGGCGAATTTTGGCGTCGAGGCCGGTCGTGGGCTCATCCAGAAACAGCATTTTCGGGTTGCCGACAAGCGCCAGCCCCAGCGCCACCCGCTGTTTTTCACCGCCCGACAAGTATTGAAAAAACGCATTCGACTTCTCCCGCAACCCCACCCAGTCCAGCAAATCGTTGACGTTGGCGGGCTGCGCATAGAATCCGGCAAACAATTCAAACGCCTCGCGCACCCGAATTTTGTCGGGCAGGGAAGTGCTCTGCAATTGCGCCCCCAACAGCTGCCTCACCCGCATCGCATCCTCGATCGGGCGCAATCCGCACACCTCGACCGTGCCGCTATCCGGCACCCGCAGGCCTTCAATCATCTCGATAATGCTGGTCTTTCCCGCCCCATTCGGCCCCAGCAGCCCGAAAATCGTGCGTTCGGGAATATTGAAGCTCACCCCGCGCACCGCCTCCAACTTGCCGTACGTCTTGCGCAAATTCTGTACGCTGACCAGGTCCATAGCCCTCAAGCGTACACTATCCAGGCGTTATACTAATCTCATGTCCCTAGGCCAGGAACGCTACCAGAACCTAGATCCCCACGACTCCAGCCGTCAGGTTTTCTACGGCGCGCAAGCCCCTGAGGGTGTGGTTCTCACCTCGCTCGACAAGGCGGTCAACTGGGTGCGCAAGAACTCGATCTGGCCCATGACGTTCGGCCTCGCCTGTTGCGCCATCGAAATGATGTCCATGTCGGCGGCGCGTTTCGACATCGCGCGTTTCGGCGCCGAGGTGTTCCGCCCCTCGCCCCGGCAATCCGACCTCATGATCATCGCCGGACGCGTGGCCCAAAAAATGGCGCCCGTCATCAAGCAGTTGTACGAACAAATGCCCGAACCCAAGTACGTCATCTCGATGGGTGCCTGCGCCACCTCCGGCGGCGTGTTCAACAACTACGCGCTGGTGCAAAGCGTCAACCAGGTTATTCCGGTGGACGTCTATGTTCCCGGCTGTCCCCCGCGCCCGGAACAGCTCATTTACGCCATTATGATGCTGCAGCGGAAAATCGAAAACCAGCGCGGCACGTTTAAGGAAGCGCTCAACCTTTAATGTCCAGCGATTACGCACTGGGCGAAGTCAGCCGCACCGCCGCGCTCGCCCTGCTCCACGAATACACCCGGACCGAAAGCCTGCGCAAGCATGCGCTGGCGGTGGAGGCGTGTGTGCGCGCCTATGCCCCGCCCGATGAGGCCGATTTCTGGGGCATCACCGGCCTGCTTCACGATTTCGATTACGAGCGCTGGCCGCAAGTCCCCGACCATCCTCTTCAGGGCAACCGCATCCTGACGGAACTCGGCTACCCCGAGGCCATGCGTCACGCCATCCTCGCGCACTGTGACCAGACCGGCGCCAAGCGCGAGTCCCCGCTCGACATCGCTCTTTTCGCCTGCGACGAGCT
>JANWLQ010000116.1 GCA_025450725.1 Terriglobales bacterium | reverse complement strand
TTTGCCACACAATGCGGCGGCTGCGGGCAATGCACGCCCCGCTCCACCAGTTGCTGGTAGGCCCGGCGGATGTCGGGAACCGCAAAGGACAACACCGATCCGGCGTGGTTGAACTCCTCCCGCTCCGCCCGCGCGACCATGAGCCGAATGCCGTGCGCGTCGAAAAACGCCATGCCCTCGGCGCGGTACAACAGCGGCAGCGACAGCGTGTCGCGGTAGAAGCGCACCGCCCGCTCCAAGTCGCGCGCGTTCTGCGATATTTGCCCGATCGGGCCCAACCAGAAGCCGGAGGAGGGTTGCTCTACATTCATGATTGTTTTATGGCGTTGCCGTGCGGTTCCGTGTTACGTTTTTAATTCACTTCCGGATTATAAACAATGATCGCCAAGAAAATATTTTTGACCAAGGGCGTCGGCAAGCATCGCGAGCGTTTGACCAGTTTCGAGTTGGCGCTGCGTGACGCCGGCATCGCCGCCTGCAACCTGGTGCGCGTGTCCAGTATCTTTCCCCCGCGCTGCAAGTTGATCGCGCGCGCCTCCGGTCTCAAGGCGCTGGCGCCCGGCGAAGTCGTCTTCGCCGTATTGAGCGAGAACTCGACCCGCGAGCCCCACCGCCTGATTGCCGCCTCGATCGGCCTCGCCCAGCCCGCCGACCGCAACACCTACGGCTATTTGTCCGAGCATCATTCCTTCGGCGAAACCGAGCAGCAGGCGGGAGAGTACGCCGAGGAACTCGCCGCTGAAATGCTCGCCACCACCCTCGACGTGGATTTCGATCCCGACCGCTCCTGGGACGAGAAGAAGGAAATCTACCGAATCTCCAACAAAATCGTCCGCACCATCAACGTCAGCCAGTCGGCGATCGGCGACAAGCGCGGTATGTGGACGACGGTTCTTTCGGCGGCCATCCTACTAGGCGAGTAGGCCATGCCCTCGTTGCGGGAAGAAATCACTGCCGTCCTGGCCGGCCATGCCGACCAGCCGATTGACTATGTTGCCGTCTTCATGTTTCTCAACACCGTGGCGGGCGCTCATTATGAAGACCGCTGGAGCGAGGACGAAATCCAGCGCGAGCTCGATATCCTGTTGGCCGCTGGGCTGATCGAGCAGGTGGCGGGTGCAACCGGCAGCCACTATAAATTGAAAGCTTGATGCATTTAAATTGTCGGTGCGGCCACGTTTGGCCATCTAAAGGTCAAGCTGAATCTAGGCCCTGAATAGATGGTGCGGATCCCAGAACTATTGAGCGAGCTCGTTCCCGCCCGCCGCGATTTCCACGTCCTTGTAGTGGACGATGACGAAGTCAGCCTACTGCTGACCCGTGAAATGCTCGGCCTCAAGGGCTACAACGTCGAGGGCGCGGTCAATGCCGAGCAGGCGATTGAAAAGATCGCAGCTGACGCGCCCGATCTCATCCTTTCCGACGTGATCATGCCCGGCATTGACGGCATTGAGCTCTGCCGCAAGTTAAAGGACGACGCCGCCACCCGCTTGATTCCCATCATTCTCATCACCGGCCTGGGCGAGCGCGATGCTCGCCTGCGCGGCATCGAAGCCGGCGCCGACGATTTTCTCCATAAGCCCATTGACCCACAGGAGCTGTTCGCGCGCGGTGCCAGCCTGCTGAAGCTGAAGCAATTCACCGACGAACTCGAGAACGCCGAATCGGTGTTGTATGCGCTCGCCGTGGGCGTTGAAGCGCGTGATCCCTACACCCACGGTCACTGCGCGCGCCTTTCCACCTATGCCGCTAATCTCGGCATGGAGATGGGCCTGGCGGAGCCCGACATCATTGCCCTCCGTCGCGCCGGGGTTCTGCACGACATCGGCAAGATCTCCGTGCCCGACGCAATCTTGCGCAAGCCCGGCCCCCTGACCGCGGAAGAGGCGGCAATCCTGCACCGCCATCCCGTCACCGGCGAGCAAATTTGCCGTCCGCTCCGAACCCTTCAGCGCGTCTTGCCCATTATTCGCCACCATCATGAACACTGGAACGGCCGCGGCTACCCCGACGGACTGGCGGGCGAGGCGATACCGCTGCTGGCGCGCATCCTGCAAGTGGTTGACGCCTACGACGCCTTGACCACCGATCGCCCGTACAAGCCGGCCTGGAGCCATCAGGAAGCGCGCCAGGTATTGCTGAGCGAGGCCAAGCAGCAGTGGTGGGACCAAGCGATCCTGCGGGTTTTTCTCGACCAGCTCGACCGCCAACCCGAGAACTGGCCTTCTTCCCGCCGCCGCGCCAGCTGATCCAGCAAACCCCGCACTCGCATTCCTCATCCCTCCGTGGGTGTCCCCACGCAATCCCCCCGCACACAGCCCCGTTGATCGTCGTGCGTCACTCGGCCTGGCATTTGGCTTAATCTTGCTCGTGGTCGCGACGCGCTTACCGCTCGTTGGGCGCAGCCTGGGCGAAGCCGATTGTGCGCGCTACCTCCTCGGGCTGGAACAGTGGCTGCGCCAAGGCTCGGGCGCGCCCTTCATTTATGCCAAGGTACTTTCGCCCGGCTATTACGCCGCCATGGCGGCAATGGTCAAGCTGGGTCTCGGCCGGCCCGAGTCGGTGATGAACGCCGCCAGCTTCCTCGCCGCCGTGATCACCGCTCCCCTTCTCTACTGGATTGGCTGTCAACTCACATCCCGCATCGTAGCTGCCGTCGGAACCGCCCTGTTTCTGCTGGCGCCGGCGGTTTGGTGGCTGGGCATCGAGCCCCATCCGGAAGGTGTCTCGCTGCTGTTTTTCTTCCTCGCGCTGGCCTGCTTCCTGCATTGCCGCACCCCCGCCTGGTTGCTGGCGGCCGGCCTTTGCCTGGGTCTGGGACTCCTCATCAAAAACGATCTGGTATTGCTGTGCGGGGTGTTTCCGGCCCTGGAATGTCGGCCAAAAGACTGGCGGGAAGAAGACTGGCGCGATGACAAACCGCGCGCGCGCGCCTGGCTCGCTTGTCTCTCCGTTCCGGCGATCGGCGCCGCCGTGTTCCTGCTCGGCCGAAGTTGGATCTTGCATCTGAGCCTGACCGCATCGCAACAGCTGAGCCAAAAGGCGGTGGCCGAGTTCTGGTCTCTGCCCCGTGGCGCCGAGTGGTTACACCAGTTGCTGCCGATGGCGCTCGCCCACGGCATCGTCACCCTGGCACTGATTCTCGCCGGCTTGGCGGCCGGCCTCAGGCGCCGCGAGTGGCGCCGGCGTTGGCTCGTTCCCGTCGCCCTTTGGGCGGCGCCGGGTACGTTGTTTTGGCTGTTCATTCGCGGCAGCAACGCGCGTCACATGGCCCCGCTGCTATTGCTGCCTCTCTGGGCGGCGCTCGAGGTGGTGAAGGAAGCCGGCTTCGGGCGGCGTACCCACTTTGATTGGGCCTTCGCCGCGATCGCACTCGGCGTGGTCGGTTTGAACTGGGTCTCCGTCGCGCCCTCGTCCAACACCACGCTTTATCCTTCGGCCAATGTTCCCGCCAGCCAACGCGATTTAGCTGCACGCTCGCGCGAGCTGGCACGCTGGGTGGAAGCCGCCAATCTCAATTCATCCTGCTTTATCGGCAACTATTCGCTGCCCTACATGGAACAGGTCATCGAGCAGTCGCGGCCCTCACTGCCGCTGAGCGACGGCGGCAGCGCGCTCGTGGTTGGGGGCGCGCGCTTCATGGAAGTGGATTCATCCACCGGCTATAAGCTCGCCGCCCAGCGTTGCGAAAGCCTTCGCCACTCCACCCCCGTCAGCCTCGAGTACAACGTCCGCGGCGAGCGCCAGCGCTTTCTGGGCGAGGAATGGCAGGCTCTGCCCTGGGGACGCCTCTGGTTCCCCGGCGGCACCGCGAGTCTCCACACCAGTGTAGGCATAAAATAACTACACCGCCCCTGGACGCATCCTGGACGCATCATGGACGCATCATGCCGACCGACCTGAGCATCATAATCCCGGCCTTCAACGAAGCCACGCGGCTGCCGTCCACGCTCGCCAAGCTGGGCCGCTACTGTGCGGCGCGTCCCGAGCGGATTGAGATTATTCTGGTTGACGACGGTTCCACCGACGCCACCGCCGACCTGCTGCGCACGCCTCCGGTCGCCGCCGCCAACCTCGCCTGGCGTACCCTGCGCAATCCCGGCAATCGCGGCAAGGGGTTCAGCGTCCGCCACGGCATGCTCGACGCGGAAGGCGAACGCCTGCTGTTCAGCGACGCCGACCTTTCCGCTCCCATCACTGAGTTGCCCAAGCTCGAAGCCGCGCTCGATGCCGGCGCCGACGTGGCCATCGGCAGCCGCCGCGAACGCACGCTGATCACCACCCACCAGAGCGTCTTCCGGGAAAACGCCGGCCGCGTCTTCAACGCCATCGTGCGCGCCACCCTCGGCCTGCCCTACGTTGACACCCAGTGCGGATTCAAGCTCTTCACCCGCCCGAGCGCCATGGCCATCTTCCCCTTGCAGCGCATCGAGCGCTGGGGCTTTGACCCCGAACTCCTGTTCATCGCTCGGCGCTGTGGCTATAAGGTGAAGGAAGTGCCGGTCGAATGGGCGCACGCCGAGGGCGCCAAGATCCGCATGATCGCCGATAGCGGGCGGATGTTCGCCGATGTCCTCCAGATTCGCGCCAACGCCTGGCGCGGCTGCTATCCCCGCAAGACCCGATTGGCGCCCGTCGCCAGCCTCCCCGGCAAAGCCGGCGCCGGCGACTAGGCTAGCCCGCCGCCGACGAAGTGGACAATTTCGATGCGGTCGTTCGCCTCGAGGCGTGTCTCCGGCCACTTGCGGCGCGGCACGAGAAGCGCGTTGCGCTCGACCGCCACCTGGTCGGGCGTCAGCCCGAGCTCGGCCACAAGGCTTGCGATGTCGGCGGCGGCGGTGTCGCGCTCCACTCCGTTTACGCTGATTTTCACCGGCTCACGCTCATTTAAAAATCCGGAACAGCTTTTGCAGCGGATCGTAGAACTGGTCCACCACGCGTTCCTTCAGTGGAATAATGGCGTTGTCGGTGATGTGGATGCCCTCGGGGCAAACCTTGGTGCAGCACTTGGTGATGTTGCAATAGCCAATGCCGAAATCGTCTTTAAGCGCCTCAAGCCGGTTGCCGTCGTCGAGCGGATTCATCTCGAGCTGCGCGGCATGAATGATAAACCGCGGGCCGATGAATTTGTCGTGCATGTGGTGTTCGCGCAGAACGTGGCAGACGTCCTGACAGAGAAAACACTCGATGCATTTGCGAAACTCCTGCGGCCGGTCAACGTCCTGCTGCCGCACCCGCCACTGCGGACCGTCGGGCCCATGCGAATCCGGCGGCCGGCGCTGGAACGGTGGAATGCGCTGTTTGACCGTGAAGTTCCAGGAGACGTCGGTCACCAGGTCCTTGACGTGCGGAAACGTGCGCATGGGTTCGACCGTGACGGGCTTTGTGAGGTCGAGTGTGTTCAGCCGGGTCATGCACATGAGCTTGGGCGAGCCGTTAATTTCCGCCGAGCAGGAACCGCACTTCCCAGCCTTGCAGTTCCAGCGCACGCCCAGGTCGGTGGCTTGCGTGGCCTGAATGCGGTGCACCGCGTCGAGCACCACCATGCCCTCTTCGACTTCCAGAGAAAAGTCCACGTAGCCGCCCTTGTTGTTTTCGCCGCGCCAGATTCGAAAGGTCGCTTGCGAGGTAGTAGCCATGGCTATTTATTCTCCTCGACTGCCGCCTGCAGGTCGGCGGGCATGGGTCGGACCGGAACCCGCTGCAGGTCGGGGTGCCCGGAAGGCCCGCGGGTGATTTCGAGATTGACCTCGCCCCAGGCGGCGTCTTTGTTGGGATAGTCGTCGCGGAAATGTCCGCCCCGGCTCTCCTTGCGCTCGAGTCCGGCGAGCGCGACGAGTTCCGCCACGGTGAGCAGGCTGTCCAGATCGAGCGCGGTGTGCCAGCCGGTGTTGTACTCGCGATTGCCACCGACGCCCGCGATCGCCGCCCGCTTTTTCAGCGTGCGAATCTTGGACAACGCCTCTTCGATCTCGCTTTCGATGCGAACGATTCCGACCAGGTTTTGCATCGTCTCCTGCAGCTCGGCTTGGATCGAAAACGGATTCTCGCCGCTCATGCCGCGGTTAAACGGAGCTTCGGCGTGGGCAATGCATTGCTCGATCTGGTCGCGCACGGCGGGCGCGCCCATGGCGGTTTGCCCCGTGGCGAAGCTCGCGGCGTGTTCGCCGGCGCGTTTGCCGAACACGAGCAGATCGCTCAGCGAGTTGCCGCCCAGCCGGTTGGCGCCGTGCAACCCGGCGGCGCACTCGCCCGCGGCGAAGAGGCCGCCGACCGACGTCATCTGGGTGTCGGCGTCAACTTTGATGCCGCCCATCATGTAATGCGTGGTCGGGCCGATCTCCATCGGTTGCTGGGTAATGTCGAGATCGGCAAGCTGCTTGAACTGGTGATACATGCTGGGCAGCTTTTTCTTGATGTGCTCGACTGAATTGGGGAGTTTCTCCTTGATCCAGGCGATGTCGAGGAATACGCCACCGTGCGGGCTACCGCGCCCGGCCTTGACCTCGCGCCGGATGCAACGCGCCACGTGATCGCGGGTGAGCAGCTCCGGCGGGCGGCGCGAATTCTTGTCGCCCTGTGTGTAAAGCCAGCCTTCTTCGGGATTGTCAGCGGTCGAGGAACGGTAGTTCTCCGGAATATCGTCGAACATGAACCGCTTGCCGTCCTTGTTGCGCAGCACGCCGCCTTCGCCGCGCACGCCTTCGGTGACCAGCAGGCCCTTGACGCTGGGCGGCCAAACCATCCCGGTGGGATGAAACTGGACAAACTCCATGTCGAGCATCGTGGCGCCGGCGTGGAAGGCGAGCGCCTGCCCATCGCCGGTGTACTCCCAACTGTTGCTGGTAATGGCGAAAGCCCGTCCAATGCCGCCGGTGGCGAGCACCACGGCGCGGGCGAGATAGAGTTGGTACCGGCCGCGCTCGCGCTCGTACCCAAAGGCGCCGATGCAGCGCCCGCCGATGACCAGCAGCGTGAGCAGCGTGGTCTCCATGTGGAACGTGATGCCCTGATGGATGCCGTGGTCCTGCAGCGTGCGGATCATTTCCAGGCCGGTGCGGTCGCCTACGTGGGCGAGCCGCGGGTAACGGTGGCCGCCGAAGTTGCGTTGCAGGATGCGTCCGTCGCGGGTGCGATCGAAGATCGCGCCCCAGGACTCGAGCTCGCGCACGCGCTCGGGCGCTTCCTTGGCGTGCAGCTCGGCCATGCGCCAGTTGTTGAGATACTGCCCCCCGCGCATGGTGTCGGCAAAGTGAACGCGCCAGTTGTCGCGGTCGTCCACATGGCCCATGGCGGCCGCCATGCCGCCCTCGGCCATGACCGTGTGAGCCTTGCCCAGCAGCGATTTTGTGACCACACCGACCTTGGCGCCCCGCGCCGAGGCTTCAATCGCGGCGCGCAGGCCGGCGCCGCCGGCGCCGACAACGAGAACATCGTATTCAAAGGTTGAGTAACCGGGCATTTAGTGGATTCTCCAATCGTGCCAGATGCCCATGGCGCATAAGCGAATGTAGATGTCGGTGAACATGACCCAAAAGAGGCTGAACCAGGCCCACGTCATGTGCCGCCGGTTAAGGCAGCTCACGCAATCGTAGGTTTTGCGGCTGGCGCCGCCCATCACATCCTTGCGGCCGCCGACCAGATGCCGCAGCGAGTGGCAGCCGAGCGTGTAGCCGCCCAGCAGGATGGGGTTGACGATCATAATGATTGTGCCCAGCCCAATACCGAACGTGATGGCGCCCGTGACCGGATCGGTGAACCACATTGCGTTCCACGCGTCGTGCGCGAGCAGGACGAGGAACAGCAGCGCGAGGTACAGAAAAAAGCGGTGCGAGTTCTGCAGGATCAGCGGAAACGTGCGCTCGCCCCAATACGACTTGCGCGGTTCGCCCACCGCGCACGCCGCCGGATCGGCCCAGAACGCTTTATAGTAGGCGCCGCGGTAGTAGTAGCAGGTGACGCGGAACCCGCCCGGCGCCCAGAGAATGAGCAGGGCGGCGGAGAACGGAATCCATACCGGCCACCAGCCCGGCCGCGATGTCAGCAGCAGCGGCGAGTACATCGGCGAAAGGTAGGGACCGAAGCGATAGAAATCGCCCTGGAAAGCCGCCCAGGTCGAGTAGACGACGAACGCCCCCAGGCCAAGGAAGACGAACAGCGGGGTGACCCACCACAGGTCCGGGCGCTGGGTGCGACCAAAACCGCGTTTGGTCAGCGGAACATCAATCGTAGACACGGCGATGATTCCTCCACATTTGTGCCGTTAAAGAATAGCAAACTGTGAGCCCTCGCTTCAGTGATGATTTACGTGCCGGGGCGAGGATGCTCTACTCCCAGCTGCGAGGTCGTCCAGCGCGGCTCCATCAAGCGCGAACGGGCGCCCGCCGGGATTGCAGGTTCAGTCGCCAATAGTCGAGCGTGAGCGGGGGGTCGTCCGCGGCTGCCTGGGTCGTGATCGTGTCCAGAAATCGGGCTCGGAGCTCAGGCGGCAGCCGTTCAAGATACGGCTCCAGGATCACCGTCGCGCAGAATTCGCGAAATGTCGCCACGTCGGCAAACCTGGCGGGCGCCGCCTCTAGTCCAGTCGCGACATCCACGAACCCGGCCCGCTCCAGCCGCTCCGCCGTCACTTCCGGCGTCGGGTATTCCCAAACTTTCTGCCAGTTGCCGAAGAAGGGCGCATACGCCGGCGAACGAATTATCCCGTCCGCGCGCTCGCGCACAAGCTTGAGATTCGGCCCGCCGCCGCATTGGGCCAGCAAAAGTCCTCCTGGCTGCAGCGCTCGGTGGAGATTGGCAAACAGCCGGTCGTGATCCTTGATCCAGTGGAATACCGCCGTGCTGAAGATCACCTCGAAGCTCTGGTCGGTCGACAGGCGCAACAAATCCAGATGCTCGACCGTAACCCGTTTACCGAATGCCGCCAGCGTCACAGCCGCTGCGCGCACCATATTCTCAGAGGCATCCACCGCCACCACACGCGCCCTCGGAAGCGCAGTGAGTAGCGCCGCCGTTACCCTTCCGGTGCCGCATCCGGCATCGAGAATCGTCTCGTCGCCGCGTAACCGCAAGCCCTCAAGCTTCTTGATCACCTTCAGCCCCCAACTGAATTGGGGATCGGAGAGGCGGTGGTATTCCGCCGATTTCCATTCTCGCGCCATACACCTATATTCGCAGAAAGACCATTAGAGGTCCGCCCGCATGCTTTGGAGTAGAATGCGTTCAGTATGCGTTTTAGCCGGTTTTGAGATCTTGATTGTCGTGATCGTAATCTTCGGCCGCGCCGCCCTGCGCATTCATTGATTGCGACCCGCTGGTCCGAGCGTGATCATGCCAATGTTTTCCTGCAAGACCGGGCTCTGAAACGCGACCCGCTCGCCGTCGGGCGAAACGGCGAACTGATTGGTCAGCCGTGTATGCCTGTAGTTGAAGTTGTCAATAACCGGCAACGCGGCCGTCAGGCGCGTTGCGCGCTGCCCGCTCCAGTCTGTTTTCCAAAGGACCGTGTTGAGGTCCGCCTTGCTCTCCAAAATATAGATCCCATTGGCGGCGGCGGCGATGTTGGTCACCCAGCCCTGGAACACCTGTCTCGGCGGCTGGTGGAAATCGGTGAGCCATACTCCGGCCGCGCGATCGCTTTCACTGCTGGGCCGTAGCACGTAGGCGACGCTCCGCTCGTCCGGCGACCATTTCAAATCGAAGATGGTAGGCGGCAGGCTCGTGCCCGG
>JANWLQ010000115.1 GCA_025450725.1 Terriglobales bacterium | reverse complement strand
TCACCCGCGAGGCGGAAGGACTCACGCCCATGTTCCGCCCCAACTTCTCCGGCGCCGCCATGCCCGCCCGCATGGCCGGCCGCGGCGCCCGCCAGTTCGAGTTCCCCGGTTAGGATGCCGGCTTTATGGCTGCCGGCCTTATGGCTTTGGTGCCTCGCGGCCGAGCGCGGTGGCCAGCGCGATCAGGTGGTCCTGCTCGTCCACCAGGATTTCCCGGAGGTGCTCGGCCATGGCGAACTCCTCCAGCTCCTCGCATTCCTTCACCCGCGCGCGGTACTGGCGAATCGTGTTCAGTTCGTTCTCGAGATCGAATTCCAACATCTCGCGCGCCTTCTCGCTCGTCCGCACCGGCTTGGAGACGGCGGCCGGCATGCCGCCCAGGTAGTCAATCTGGTTGGCGACCACTATCGCGTGCTGCAATTCCTCGGCGGCATGCTTCTCCAGCTCGCCGGCGATGGACATGAACTCCGCGCCTTTGAGCACCTGGGAGTAGATCACGTAACTGATGATGGCCTGGTATTCGCGTTCGAGGTCCTGGTTCAGGTGGGCGATGAGTTGCTCGCGAGTGAGGGTTGCCATGATCTTTCTTTGGATGCGGCAAGAGTGGCGGTTTGGTGCGTTTCCCAGTCAAGAACAATGACTTCGTTTTGGCCGCGCCGGAGCCAGCAGCCAGGTAGGAACAAGTCGAATTGCGGCCCGCGGCTCCAAAAGCGCCCCAGATTGTGGCCGTTAACCCAGACCAGCCCTTTGCCCCAGCCACGCAGGTCGAGAAAACAATCGCCTGCCTCGGCGAGCTGAAAATCGGCGTGCCAGAAAGCGGGGCCGGGCTGCGGCTGCGGCGAAAAACGAAGCCCATTGAGGTCGTCGCCGGCAAGCGGGAGCGGGTTGATATCCCAGGGGCCGAGCCGTGCGCCGGCGAAGCGAACCTCACCGGCGAGGCCCTGTAAATTGTCCTGCAATTTGGGCCCGAAATTGATCCGGCCCATGTTTTCGATCACGATGTCGAGTTCGACGGCGGCCAGCGCGAGCGCGGGGTTGGTGAAGTCAATCTCTCGCCCATGCTGAAAAGCACGGCCATACCCGCGGGTCGGTGGAAGCTCAAGCGCGCCGGTCCCGCCGGTAACCTTGGCGCGGTACCAAATCCATCCATACGATTGCCCCAGTGCTTCCATCGGCAATGGATCGGGCGACCGGTGCGGCGCACGCAACAGTTGACTGAGTGCGGCGCATTCGCGCAGTTCGAATCGAGGAATGTCGATGGCCGGGGCCGACGGCGGAAGTGTAGCCGCGGGTGCCGGTGCAAGGATTTTCTGCAATTCTCGAAACTTGGCTGTGGCGTGCCCGGCCTCGTCGAGTGGCGCGTCGTAATCGTAGCTGGTCGTGTCAGGCTGGTACTCGCGCGAAAAGTTAGCGCCGCCCATGAAGCCGAACGAAGTACCTCCGTGGAACATATAGATGTTGAACGAGATGTTACGGGCAAGCATCCAACTGATGCCTCGTGCAGCGCGCTCAGGCGGAGTGGTGTGGTGCGTTTCGGCCCAATGGTCAAACCAGCCTGCCCAGTACTCGCCGCACATGCGGGGACCCTCCGCGCGGAACTTGGCCAGCGTGGCGAACCCGTCGGCGGGCGCGTCGTCGTCGCCGAAATTGATCACGCTGGTAAGGCCCGGAAGGGTGCCGGAAGTGAGCAGGCGCTGGCTGGGACCGTCAGAGGTGTAAAGCGGAACCTCGAATCCGGCGTCACGGATGAGGTCGCGCACCGCCGCCATATAAACGTGGTCCCCGCCAAACGAACCGTACTCGTTTTCGACCTGGCAAAGCAGGATCGGTCCGCCGCGGGTGACCTGCAGCGGCGCAAGTTCGCGCCCGACGCGCTCAAGGTAGCGCCCGGCGGCGGCCAGAAAACGCGGATCGCGGCTGCGCACTGCAACCGCCGGCGGCGCCAAAAGCCAGGCCGGCAAACCGCCGAAATCCCACTCGGTGCAGATATAGGGGCCGGGCCGCAGGATAACGTGCAACCTCTCCTGATGCGCCGCCTGGATGTAAGCGCCGAGATCGTTATTGTCGCTAAAGTCGAATTGACCGGGGCGAGGCTCGTGCAGATTCCAGAAGACATAAGTGCAGAGCGTATTGAGGCCCATGACGCGCATGGCGCGCATGCGGTCACGCCAGTAGGCGCGCGGCACCCGTGGGTAATGCATCTCGCCCGACCGGATCACAAACGGCTCGCCATTCAACCGAAAGCCGTCTCTCGTGACCTCAAACCGGTCCACCGGCGTGGTCGCGCCAACCGCGGCGCCCCACGCAGCCGCCGTGCTGAGTGCAAGGAACTTTCGACGCTTCACGTTGCCACTCTACTACACGCGAGCAAACTACTCGACAACCACGAGCGCCTTGCTCGCGGCGAGGTTGCCGGAGCTCAACAACTCGCGCATACCGCGATCCAATGTAGCCAGATTCCCGCCTCGCGACATTGCCAAGCCCAACAGGTAAGCATCAGTGATTTGGCGGTGGCCGAATAGCCGCTCGCTCAACGGCGCCAAGGCGTCTATCACCGCAATTTTGTCGGGCGAGAATTCATGATCGGAGTGGCTGGTGTACTTGCCCAGCACGCCGATCGCTTCCGACATTGTGCACGTGTGTGGACTGAGCATGGGATTGACGATCAGGCGAATAAACCCCGCTTCGGTGATCGGACACGTGGCCCAACCGCAATGGGCATTCGATTTAAACCAAGCCGTCGCACGGGAATGCGCGCTGTGAGCGGGCCACGCGTGGGCAAGCAAGAAGTTCACGTCCAGGAGGTATGGGCCAGGCCCGTCGGCATTCACCATATTTCGTCAGCTAAAATTTCGCGAACCTGTTCGGTGGTGATGGTTGGCGCATCATGAGGCAAATCCATGACGGGTAAGCCATTGACGAGGCGGTATCGTCGCGGTGGCGACAATGCCGAAGCCATTAGCTCGGAAGCGGCGCGGCTGAAACTTAGTGAACGGCTGTGGGCGTAAAGCTTGATCTTTTCGTAAATAGCATCGTCAATGGAAAGCGTGGTGCGCATCTCTATTTATGATGCCGTTGAGTTTTTTTTGATGTCAATTCGGGTAGATTGATGTGGCCTACAATGGTCCATGGCGGAAACGAATTCTTCTCCCACGTCCGGCGTGCTGGGGAGCGCGGCGTATTCGATCGTTGGCTTCGAGATGCAGGCGGTCACCGTGAGCCTGGGCGCGGGGCAGACGGTGATGGCCGAGCCCGGGACGCTGCTCTACATGCGCGGCGGCGTGGCGATGAGCACCGGCATGAGCGGCGGGTTGATGTCGGGCTTTAAGCGGGCGCTCGCCGGCGACTCGTTTTTCCTGGCGCAATTCACCGGCGGTGCGAGCGGCGGCGAGGCGGGTTTTGCGGCGCCCTACCCGGGCACGATCCATCCGCTTGCGATCGGCCAGAAACAGTGGCTGTGCCAGCGGCATTCGTTCCTCTGCTGCAGCGAGGGCGTCGGCATCTCGGTCGCGTTGAGCCAGAAGCTCGGCTACGGCATGTTCAGCGGCGAGGGTTTCATTCTGCAAACTCTCTCCGGCCAGGGCGACGCGCTGGTGCACGCCGGCGGGCATTTCATCCGCATGGAATTGGCGGCGGGCGAGCAGATTAGGGTTGACACCGGCAGTGTCGTCGCCTTTGACGCGGGCGTCGGCTACACTATCGAGTTCGTCAAAGGCGTTAAGAACCTGCTCTTCGGCGGCGAGGGAATGTTTTTCATCGTTCTAACCGGCCGCGGGACCGTCATCTTACAAACTCTCTCCTTCGACCGTCTCGCCAGCCGCATCGCGGCTTCCGCCGCCACCCACGGTGGCGGTGGAACGCTGGGGACGGTCGCCGGCATGGGCGCGCTCGGCGCCGTTCTCGGCGGAGTCCTGGGCGGTGGCAATCAGAGCGGTGGTGATTTCTAGCTGGAAAAATCGCGGCCAGTTCTGCTACGATAATTCGGTTCCAAAACAATGCAATTGCAATTGGTGCTGGAGAGTGGCCGTGTGTTCCAGGGCACGGGCTTTGGTGCGCCGGTCGAGGCGGCGGGCGAGGTGGTGTTCAACACCTCGATGACCGGCTATCAGGAAATCGCCACCGACCCTTCCTACGCCGGCCAGATCGTCTGCCTGACGGCGGCGCAAATCGGCAATTACGGCTCAACCCTCGAGGACGACGAGGCCGCCAAGCCCTATATCGAAGGGCTGATCGTGCGCGAGTTCTCCCCGATCGCCAGCAACTGGCGCAGCCAGCAATCCTGCCAACAGTATTTCGAGCGGCGCGGCATCCCGGTGCTGGCCGACATTGACACGCGCGCCCTCGTCCGCCACCTGCGCGAGCACGGCGTGCAGCGCGGCATCCTGGCGCCGGCGAGCGGCAACGCCGAGACCCTGCGTGCGCGGGCCCAGGCGATTCCCCGCATGGATGGACGCGACCTGGCGCGCGAAGTCACAACCGCGTCGCCCTACGTTTGGCCGAGCGCGAGCGGCGCCAAGAAACGCGTCGTTGCTTATGACTTCGGCATCAAGCGCAATATTCTGCGCCAACTTGCCAGCCATGGCTGCGAGGTCAACGTGGTCCCGGCCGGCACCACGGCAAAGGATGTACTGGCGCAAAAGCCCGACGGCGTTTTCTTATCCAACGGCCCCGGCGACCCAGAGCCATGCGATTACGCGGTGAAAAACATCCGCGGCCTGATGGGGCGGGTTCCAATCTTCGGCATCTGCCTCGGTCATCAACTGATCGGCCTGGCGCTCGGCGGCAAGACCTACAAACTCAAGTTCGGCCACCACGGCGGAAACCATCCGGTGCGCAACGCGACCGGCGCGATCGAGATCACCGCCCACAACCACAACTTCGCGGTTGACCCGGATTCGCTCAAGGCGTCGGAAGTCGAGCTCACCCATTTCGACCTGAACGACGGAACGCTCGAGGGCCTGCGCCATCGCGCGCTGCCTCTGTTCAGCGTGCAATACCATCCCGAGGCGGCGCCGGGGCCGCACGATTCCCACTACCTGTTCGGCGATTTTATGAAGTTGATGGAACGCTAAACCATGCCGCGACGCAATGACATACAAAAGGTAGTGATCCTGGGCTCGGGCCCGATCATCATCGGGCAGGCGTGCGAATTCGATTATTCCGGCGCGCAGGCCTGCAAGGCGCTCCGCGCCGACGGCTATGAAGTGGTGCTGGTGAACTCGAACCCCGCCACCATCATGACCGACCCGGAGCTGGCCGACCGCACCTACATCGAGCCGCTCACGCGCGCCTACGTGGCCGAGATTCTACAGCGCGAGGCGCGGCCCGACCGCCGCGCGGGAGTCGCCCTGCTGCCCACCGTCGGCGGCCAGACGGCGCTCAACCTGGCGGTCGAGTTAGCCGACGCGGGCGTGCTCGAGCAGTTGAACATCGAGCTCATCGGCGCCAATCTCGCGGCCATCAAGAAGGCCGAGGACCGGCTGCTCTTGAAGGACGCGATGAAGACGATTGGCCTGGAGACGCCGCGCTCGCGCCTGGTCAACAATTTGCGCGACGGCATGGAGTTCGCCACCGAGTACCCGGTGATCATCCGGCCTTCCTTCACGCTGGGCGGCACCGGCGGCGGGCTGGCCTACAATCGCGAGGAGTTCGCCGAAATGCTGACCCGCGGCCTCGACCTTTCGCCGGTGCACGAGGTGCTGGTCGAGGAGACCGTGCTCGGCTGGAAAGAGTACGAGCTCGAGGTGATGCGCGACACCGCCGACAACGTCATCATCGTGTGCTCGATCGAGAACCTCGACCCCATGGGCGTGCACACAGGCGATTCGATCACGGTGGCGCCGGCGCAGACCTTGAGCGACCGCGAGTACCAGATGATGCGCGACGCCTCGATCCGCGTGATTCGCGAGATCGGCGTGGACACCGGCGGCAGCAACATCCAGTACGCCATCAATCCCGAGAACGGGCGCATGGTGGTGATCGAGATGAACCCGCGCGTATCGCGCTCCTCCGCGCTGGCCTCCAAGGCGACTGGGTTCCCCATCGCCAAGATCGCCGCCAAGCTGGCGGTCGGGTATCGGCTCGATGAGATCGCCAACGACATCACCCGCAAGACGCCGGCCTGCTTTGAGCCGACGCTCGACTACGTGGTGGTCAAGATTCCGAAATGGCAGTTCGAGAAGTTTCCCGGCGCCGACGAGACGCTGGGCCCGCAGATGAAGTCGGTGGGCGAGGTCATGGCGATCGGACGCACGTTCAAGGAAGCGCTGATGAAGGGTGTCCGCTCGCTCGAAACCGGAAAGCGCCGCGGCGCATTGGGCGTGGACCCCGCGCTGCTGACGCAGCGCTTGGTTTCGCCTCACCCCGAACGGCTGTCCTATGTGCGTTACGCGCTCGGCCCGGGCGGGTTGAGCCTCGAGGAAGTGCGCGAAATGACCGGCATGGATCCCTGGTTCCTCGATCAAATCCAGGCGGTGAGCGCTATGGAGCGCGATTTAAGCCGCGGCGATTTGGCGAGTGTGTCGCGCGAGCAGTTGCGAGCGGCCAAACGCGCCGGCCTGAGCGACGCGCGTCTGGCCGAACTGACCGGATCGAGCGAGGATGGCGTGCGCGAGCGCCGCGTCGCCGACCGCCTGCTGCCCGTGTTCAAGCGCGTTGACACCTGCGCGGGCGAGTTCGAAAGCTTTACGCCGTACATGTATTCCTGCTACGAGGAGGAGGACGAGGCCGCGCCCAGCGACCGTCGCAAGATCGCCATTTTGGGCAGCGGCCCCAACCGCATCGGCCAGGGCATCGAGTTCGACTACTGCTGCTGCCATGCCGCCTTCGCGCTGCGCGAACAGGGTTTCGAGACGATCATGGTCAACTGCAATCCGGAGACGGTCTCGACCGACTACGACACCAGCGACCGGCTCTACTTCGAGCCGCTGACGTTTGAGGATGTCTCGCGCGTGCTCGAGCATGAAAAAGTCGAGGGCGTGATCGTGCAGTTCGGCGGCCAGACGCCGCTCAACCTGGCGCTGCCGCTGCAGCGCGCCGGGTTCAAGGTGATCGGGACGTCGCCGGAGTCAATTGATCTGGCCGAGGACCGCAAACGCTTCGGAGCGCTACTCGCGCGCTTGGACATCCGCCAGCCCGAGAACGGAACCGCGACCTCGCCGGGGGCGGCGGCCGAAGTGGCCGACCGCATCGGCTACCCCGTGTTGGTGCGTCCGTCCTATGTACTGGGCGGACGGGCGATGGCGATCGTCTATGACCGCGCCGCGCTGCTGCGCTATATGGAACTGGCCACCGAATACAGCTCGGACCGTCCGATTCTGATTGACCGATTTTTGGAAGACGCGATCGAGGTGGACGTGGACGCGCTCTCCGACGGCGCTGATGTCGTGCTGGGCGGCATCATGGAGCACATTGAGGAGGCGGGCATCCACTCCGGCGACAGCAGTTGCGTGCTGCCGCCCTATAGCATTTCCGAAGATCTGCAAGGCACGATTCATCAGCACACGGTGCGCCTGTGCCGCGAGCTGAATGTGGTCGGTCTGATGAATGTGCAGTACGCCATCGCCGACAACCAGGTGTACGTCCTCGAGGTCAACCCGCGCGCCTCGCGCACGGTTCCCTTCGTGAGCAAGGCGACCGGGGTTCCCATGGCGAAGCTGGCCGCCATTGTCATGAGCGGCGCGAAGAAGCTACGCGAGCTTCTGCCCGCCGACGTCATGGCGCGCCAACAGCTCTACACCGGCGAGCGATTCTGCGTGAAAAGCCCGGTGTTCCCCTGGAACAAATTCGCCGGCGCCGACCCGGTGCTGGGCCCCGAAATGCACTCGACCGGCGAGGTCATGGGCGTCGCCTCGAGCATGGGAGAAGC
>JANWLQ010000114.1 GCA_025450725.1 Terriglobales bacterium | reverse complement strand
GCGAGAGATCGGCGCGCGCGCCCCGCAGCCCCGGCGCCAAACCAAAAACAATTCCCGTCACCACCGTCGCCGCCAGCGTAAATAGCAGTACTCGGGCGTCAAGCGCCACATGAAGGTTGACCGGGTTGGCGCTGCCATTGCCAATCATCGCCAGCATGAGGCGTGCCCCCCACCAGGCCAGCCCCAATCCGAGGGCGCCTCCGAGCAGCGCGAGCGCCACGCTTTCCGTCAACAGCTGTCTGAGGATGCGGCTGCCCCGTGCCCCCAGCGCGCGCCGCAATGCGAACTCCTTCTGCCGCGCGCTCGCACGGCCCAGGAGCAACCCGGCTACGTTGGCGCACGCGATCAGCAATATCGCGCCCACCGCCCACATCAAAATCGTCAACGGCTGCGAGTAGCGGCCGCGAATGCCGTTCAGCCCGTCTTGTGCCGATTGCAGCGTCAACTGGGGATTGTCGCTCGGTTGGCTCAACGGTTTGGCGCCTGTCAGCAGCGTGGTGCGCCAGATGCCGTTGGTCTCGGCCTGTGCCTGGGCCAAGCTGATGCCGCTCCGAAGTCGCCCCAGGATGACCAGCCAAATTGAGTCAGCTTCCAATTGTTTGGGACTCCATCGCGGCGTGAGCTGCGGTAGGCTCGACAGCGGCACCCAACCGTCGAAAGCGCTACCCGGCGCCAGTCCGGTAAACGTGGGCTCGGCGACGCCGATCATCGTGACCGGAGTATTGTTGAGCTCAATCGTCGCCCCCACCGCCGAACGGTCGCCGCCAAATGCGGTTTGCCAATCGCGATAACTCAGCACCGTCACCAGCGGCGCGCCAGGCGCGTCGTCGGAAGGCGTGAACAGGCGCCCCGCCGCGGCCTTGACGCCGAGTACGGAAAAATAATTTCCCGCCACCGCCTGATCACGGGTAATGCTGGCCTGCCCATGGCCGCTCATGTTGTATTGTCCGGCGCCGCCCGAGGCGGTGACCGCTGCCAGCGTCTGCGTCTGTTGCCGCAATTGGTCGAGAAACGGTTTCGAAAACGAACAACTTGAAACCGAGTGTTGCATGTACCGGCTCAGGCAATCGCCGTAACTGGAACTGCGGTGAGTTTGCGGCCGCTTGCTGGCCGTCCAGTGCAGCAGCATTAACGTCTGCGGGCTCTCGACCGGGAGCGACCGCAGCAGCAATGCATCCATCAGGCTGAAGATGGCGGTGTTGGCGCCGATGGCCAGCCCCAGCGTCAGCACAATCACACCGGTTAGCCCCGGCTGGCGGCGCATGCCGCGCAACGCGTAAAGCAAGTCCTGCAGCATAAGCTCGGAATCTCCCACAGGCTGGGACGAAATATTTCCATGAAAGTTAGCACTTTTACACAAACCTTTTTTCCGCTTTCAGTATATATAGTCTATGAATACTCTCCGGACCCTCCGGCGGCGCCCCGCCTACGCGCTTACCGCAACCCTGGTGCTGGCGCTTGGCATTGGTTCGACTGCCGCGCTCTATTCGATCGTTGACACGGTTCTCTTGCGACCGCTGCCCTACCCGCAAGCCGACCGGCTGGTGACGGTTTACGAGGCGAATCCCAGCCACCGCGCGAAGACCAGTCTGATTGCGCCCGCGCGCCTGGTCGATTGGAACCGGATGAACCAGAGTTTCGCCCCCGGCCTGGGTATTTCCGCTTCCTACGCCGAGAGTTCGACCGACACCTCTGGCCCAACCCCCGAACGTCTGGCCGCTTTGCGAGTCGCGCCCGGCTATTTCCAGGTGTTCGGCGCGGCACCGCGCCTGGGTCGCGTCTTCGATCAAAACGACGATGAGACCAACAGCCCCGGTGCAGCGGTGATCAGCTACAGTTTCTGGACCCGCCGATTTGCCCGCGATCCAGATGTTCTGGGCAAGCGGCTGATTCTGGATCGAGTTCGCTACACCATCGTTGGCGTCATGCCTCAGGACTTCACCAGCGCCGCGCTCGATCTATGGCTGCCAGCCAAATTGCCAGCATTCTTGCTGACCCAGCGCGAAGCCCGCTTCATGTCTGGCGTGGGCCGCCTGCGCGCCGGTGTAACCATCGCCCAGGCCACTGCCGACCTCGGTCGTGTCCAGGCGCAATTGGGACGGCAGTATCCCGCCACCGATGCCGGCTGGTCGGCCGAAATCGGCGATCTGAAGCAAGCCCGCGTCGGCACCTACCGCGGCACACTATGGATGATCTTCGCCGCCGTGGCGCTGCTGCTCCTGCTCGCCATCGCCAATATCGCCGGCCTGACCCTGGCGCAGTTGCAGAGCCGCGCCCGCGAGTTGGCGATTCGCGGCGCCATCGGCGCTTCTCGCGCCCAAGTAATTCGATCGGTAATGGGGGAAGTTGCCTGGCTCGCCGCCCTGGGCGCGCTCGGCGGCGGCTTCGTAGCCTGGCTGGGAGTGCGCGCCATTGCCGCCACCACGCCGGGCACGCTGCCCCGCATGGCTGAGCTGAGCTTCGATCTGAACGGTTGGCTTTTCGCTGTCGCGGTCAGCGCCCTCGCGGCGTTGGGCTTCGGCCTTTTGCCCGCGCTGCAGGCCACTCGCGGCGGCCTGAGTGCGCTGCTCACGTCCCTGAATGCCGGTGCGCCCGGCGGCCGCCGGCGTCTGCAGCGCGGCTTGGTCGTGGTGCAACTAGCACTGACCGTTCTGCTCTTGACCACCTCCGGCCTGCTGCTGCGCAGCTTGTACAATTTGACCCATCTCGATCCAGGATTCAATGCCGCGAACGTTCTCACCTTCCATGTCGGAGCCGGTTGGGGGGAAGACCGCGGCGCCATCGGGCTCTTGCAGACCCGATTGCTCGAACAACTCCCGCGCCTGCCCGGAGTGCAATCGGCGGGTTTCACCAACTTCCTGCCGGCCAGCAATGCCACCTTGCAGTATCAAATTCAACTCGCAGGTTTGCCTGGGGCCAACGGCGGCGGCACCTACTCGGTCGGCGAGCGCACCACCAGCGCCGGCTACCTGCAAACGTTAGGCGTGCCCCTGCTTGCGGGCAGCTACTGCCCGCCCATGCCCACAGATTTCAAACAGCCCGCCAAGGCGCTGGTCAATCGGAGTTTCGTCGATACCTATTTGCATGGTGAAAGTGTGGTCGGGCGCGAAGTTCGTTTCAGCCAGGATCCACCCGGCTCTCCCATGATGGAGATCGTGGGCGTGGTCGGCGACGTTCGCGAAAACAGCTTGGCTATTCCCCCTACACCGTTCTACTACATGTGCGCCGCCGCCGGATCCTGGCCCGATCCCGATTACGTGGTGCGCCTCGCCGGCTCTCCCCCGCAGGCGATGGCCGCCATTCGCGGTCTGGTGCGCCAACTCGCGCCCAACCGCGCCCTCTTCGGCATGGTGCCGCTCGAGGCGACAGTTTCCGCCTCGCTTGAGCAGCCCCGCCTCGACATGCGCTTCATCGCCTTGTTTACCGCGCTGGCCATGATGCTGGCGGGCGTAGGTCTCTACAGCCTGATCAGCCTGATGGTCGCCGCGCGCCGGCGCGAAATCGGCTTGCGCATGGCGCTAGGCGCGCGGCGAAGTCAGGTGGCCGGCCTGGTGCTGGCTGACGCCGCCAAAACGCTCGCCTGGGGCGTGGCCGGGGGACTGACACTGTCGCTCGCCCTGGACCGCCTGCTCGAATCGGAGCTCTACGGCGTGCGTCCCGCCGACGCCGCGACCCTTGCCGCCGCCGTCGTCGTCTTGGCGGCGCTTACCGGGGCCGCCGCCTGGCTCCCCGCGCGGCGCGCCGCCACGGTCGACCCGCTCGACGCGCTGCGCGAAAGTTGACCCGCCGCGTTCTAGAAATCGAGGTGCAGTCCGAGTTCGACCACGCGGGGAGCGTTGAGTTGGGTCGTGACCACCCCAAAACTCTGCGGACTCAGCAGACTGGCCGACGGATCCTGGAACTGAACGTGGTTGAACAAGTTGAACACTTGCGCGTTCACAGTGGCACTGAACCGTTCTGTCACCTGCAACTTGCGGGCGACGGCGAAGTCCGTGTTCCAGTGCCCCATGCCCCGTAATTGCCCGCCCAGGCTGGTCGTGTCCACGCCCAGCTTCACCGGGCGGAAAGCCGCATAGGCCGCCGCGGGGTCGCGGAACAGGTTCAACCCCGTCCCGCCTGCGCTCGAGTTACCGGTGGTAGCGGCGCCACTGCTTCCATTCACACCGCCCGTTAAGTTGTTGCCAAATGTATTGCCCGTGGTCAGAATGGCGTCGGCTCCGTTGGCGCTCGTCTGCCCCCATTCCTGCCCCGAACCGTCGCTGACGTTGAGCGGCAAGCCGCTATACCAACTGAAAATGGGCGAAATCGTCCAGTTGCGGGCCAGTGCTGGGCCTATCCCATGGCCGCCCCGCCCAAAGGGAAGTTGATAGCTGCCCAGCACATTCAACACCAGGCGGCGGTCATACGGCAGCGTGCCGTAATCGAAATTGGGGTCGAAGGAGTTAGACGTCGCGGAGTCATCGTCCTGATTCAGGTTGGCATTGCCTAGGGCATGAGCCCAGGTCAGATTGGTGTCGAGCGTCAATCCATTCATGTTGCGCACATGCAGGGCGGCGAAGCCGGCCTGATAGTTCGACCGCCCCTGATCCGACCAGAAAAACAGGCTCGAAACCTGCGAGGTCGAGGCGGTGACGTTGCCCATGGTGAATGACGGTTGAATCGCATTCCACAGCGAAGTCACTCTCTGCGTGGTGATGTCGGAGCCCAATTTCGACACAACGCCCGCCGTGCAGCTCGGGCCTGATTTACAGAAGCTCGATCCCGCCAGCGCGGTTTCGAACCACGGCTGTGCCGTCACCGTCGCATTGCTCGAGAGCTGCGTATAGAGGTTGCCCCACGCCTGGGCAAACGTCTGGCCACCCTCCGGCATCATGTACGGAACCTGATTCAACTGCAGCGGCACGTAAAGATTTTTCGCGGTGCGGCCGATATAGCCCAGCTCCACCACCATTTTCGACGACAGCGACCGCTGTAGTGTTAAGTCATATTCGTTGTTGCCGCCCGGCTTATAGTTCGGGTCCATTTGGAACGTGGTCGGCGCAAATGACGAATTCGCGCCCGCCACCGAGCCGGGAATCAGCGGCGCCGGCGCCGAACTCAGCGCCGGTATCGGCACTGCGGCGCCATCCGTCCCAATGCGGAAGGCGCTGGTCGGGTCGCTGCCCAGCGATCCGGCGCATGCGCCGGTCGAGGTCGGCCCAATGCAGGTCAGAGTTTGACCGAAGCCCAGACCCTGCAATCCATTGATCACTTTCTGTTCGCCCACCAGTCGCGTGTACAGCCGGGCATACCCTCCGCGCAGCACCGTATCGTTGTTGCCGAAAAGGCTTCCCATGAACCCGCCATGGAAGGTTGGGTTCCACGCCACCGCGACGCGTGGTGCGAAATCCTTGTAATCCGGCTTCCAAGGGTATTTCAAACCGGTCTTGCCAATTGGCTCGAAGCCCAGCACCGGGTTGTAGATGGTGCCGCTCGACGCCGCCTTCTCCCGCGCCGCCAAATAGTCGGTCGGGCTGATGACCGCGTTATTCGCAACATTCACCATCAGCGCCTGCGTGCCCGACTGCTCCGTCGGCGGCATCTCGACCGACCAGTTCAAGCCGTAATTCAAGGTCAGGCTCGGGCGCAGGTGCCAGCTGTCATTGAGATAAAGGCTCGTGTCGTTGTATGTGTCGGTGTCAAAAAGGTACGTGCCCGGCGGATTCGGCTGGAAGCTGCCGTTGCGCGTGCCCAGTACCGTGCCCACATCCACCATGCCCAGCACGGAAGCATAATCGGTGCCCCAGTTTCCGGTTTGGCTCGAGGGCAGGCAGCCCGTCGTCAGCGCCCCGCTGCACGTCGGCGGACGAAACGCCGACGGTATATTAATACCGGCGTTCGCCGTCAACTGGTACACCGGATAGGTGGACGATCCCGTTTGCCCATCGTTCCGGTTGAACTGCACATGCGAATGGCTCAGGCTGCCGCCGAACTGGATCAAATGATTGCCCCGCAACCACGATATGTCGTCGCTCACCACAGTGTTGTGGTCGAGCCACGAGCGCATGCGCATATCCTGGGTGTCAATATTCATGGGCAGGAAGGCGTTTCTGGTTTCGCCGCCAATCTCAAGCGCCCCCTGCGTCTGGCCCGGCAGTTGAATGGGCGCGCCAACATCGGCCCAATCCCACCAGTCGCGCAGGTAATCGAAATGGATCTGTTGCGTCACCGACGGGCTCATCTGCCCGGTGAGTCCCGCGACCAGATACCGTGGCGCGCGCGGGATGCTCGACACCGAGCGCGGTACGCCGAACGTGTCGCCCGGCTCGATACCGCCGATATCAATCTGCCGGGTGGATGTCGCTTGTTCGTTGAAAAAGCGATAGCTGCCCATGAGCTGCCAATTCTGTCCGAAGGAATGGTCCAGGCGGGCCACCACAAATTGGTCGTTGATCGGAAAGGCGGCCGCCGCCGTGAAGCCGGTCGTGTTCAGCCCATCGCCGAGGGAGGCGTCATTGCCGAGTGGCTCGTATTTGTCCCAAATGGTACTCACCAGCCGGTTCAATCCCAGCCCGCGCGGGTCGCATGCGGTCTTGCCCGTCGGTCCGCAGCTCGCGGCCGTCCCCAGCGCGTACTGATCAACCTTTCCCGACGTATCGCGGAACTGCAAGATCCCCTGCCGCATCGTTGTGGTTGGCACCAAACGCGACACCAACTGGTTGTTCGAGTTCCAGCGCCCTTCCCAGTTCACGTAAAAATAAGTCTTCGCCTGCTTGGGCAGGAACGGAAACGCCCCGCCGATGCTGCCGCCCACACGGTTGTCCTTCGACACCGGACGCGCCTGTTTCAGCCGGTTCAAATTCCAGGTATTGGCGTCCAGCACGTCGTTCTGCAAATACCAATAGCCGGAACCGTGGTACTGGTCGGTGCCCCGCTTGGTGACCAGCATCACCTGACTTCCGCTGGCGCCGGAAAAGCTGGCGTTGGGGTTGTTGGTCGAAACCTTGAACTCCTGCAGGCTTTCCACCGGCGTCGGGATCGATCCCTCCGGCGCGCCGTCAAAACCGCTGAAATAGTCGGAATTCGCGGCCGTCGTGTTGGTTACGTTGCCGCCGTCGAGCGTGATGGTGTTCTGGTCGCTCCCCGCCCCCGCCACCTGCCCGCCCAAAGTCGAGCCCTGGCTCGGGCCCTGTTGCGGCATGGATGCCGGCTGGTACAGCAGCAGGCTGGTGGCCGATCGCGTCTGCGTCGGCAACTGCAACAGTGTGTCGCCACTGATGGTTGAGCCCACCGTTGAATCCATCGTCTGCAATTCGGCCGTGGCGGTGTCGTTCACTTCGACCGTCTGCGACGAGGCGCCCAACTGCAGCTTGAGGTTAAGGGTGTAGCTCTTGCCCACCTCGACCGTCAGGTTCGACTGCTGCGCTTTTTGAAATCCGGTGGCGGCCACAGTCACCGAATAGGTGCCAGGGTTCACGCCAATGAAGCTGTAACGCCCGCTGCCGTTGGTTATCGTGGCGCGCATCTGATGCGTCGCGGCGTCCTGCAGCTGAATCGGCGCCCCCGGCACTGCCGCCCCCGATGGATCGGTCACAACTCCGATCACAGTGGCTGAATTCGCGGTTTGCGCAAAAGCCGGCGCCAGCGCCAGCAAAAACGCGAGAAATACGCCCGATATTCTCATGTCGTTACCCCCAGTAGCTGTTTCACTCTATCACCGAATGACACGGTTCGGAGCCAGCTTTGTCGCGGCAAAGGTGCGGATCGCAGCTTTCGTTTTTTCTTTGTGTTACGATGGCACGATGGCGGTGCAGTTTCATCCCCGAATCGAAGCTTGGTTCCGGCACCGCTTCGGCACCCCGACCGAGCCGCAGGAGCGGGGCTGGCCCGCCATCTCGACCGGCGCCGACACCTTGATTGCCGCGCCCACCGGCTCGGGCAAGACCCTCGCGGCCTTCCTCACCGCGATTGACGGGTTGGTTCGCCATCCCGACGCCGCCACCCGCGTCATCTACGTTTCGCCGCTCAAAGCGTTGGCCAACGACGTCCAAAAGAATCTCGAGCAGCCGCTCGCCGAGCTCGGCCTGGCCAGTGAAATTCGTGTCGGCGTGCGCAGCGGCGACACGCTGCCCTCCGCGCGCGCCGCCATGCAGCGCCGGCCGCCACAAATTCTGGTCACCACCCCCGAGTCGCTCTACATCCTGCTGACGTCGGTCTCCGGCCGCAAAATGCTGGCCACCGCCGCCACCGTCATCGTTGACGAGATCCACGCCCTGGCCGGCAACAAGCGAGGCTCGCACCTCGCCCTGAGCCTTGAGCGTTTGGATGATCTCTGCGGCCACCCATTGCAGCGTATCGGCCTCTCCGCCACGGTCAAGCCCATCGCCACAATCGCATCGTTCCTGGTCGGCGCCCGCCCCGCCCCCGAAATCATCGTCGTCGGCGACCGCCGCCGTCTGGATGTCGCCGTCGAAGCCCCCGCCTCCGAGCTCGGCCCCATCGCCACCAACGAGCAGTGGGAGGAGCGCTACCAGCGCCTCACCGAACTGGCCGAAAGCCACCGCTCCATCCTGGTCTTCGTCAGCACCCGCAAAATGGCCGAGCGCGTTGCCTATCGCATGCGCGAGCGCCTGGGCGAAGACGTCGTCGCCGCCCATCATGGAAGTCTCTCGCGCCCCATTCGCCTGCTCGCCGAAGAGCGCTTCAAGAACGGCAAGCTGCGGATGATGGTGGCCACCGCCTCGCTCGAGCTGGGCTTGGATATCGGCACCGTGGATCTCGTCTGCCAGATCGGCTCCACCCGCCAACTCGCCGCCGCTTGGCAGCGCGTTGGCCGCGCCGGCCACTGGCGCGGCGCCATTCCCAAGGGACGCTTCTTCGCCCTCACCCGCGACGACCTCATCGAGTGCGCCGCCCTGGTGCGCGGCCTGCGCACGCAATCTCTCGACGCGATCACCATACCGCCCTGGCCGCGCGACATATTGGCGCAGCAAATCGTCGCCACTGTCGCCGCCTGCGCCGATCCTGACGGCTGGTCTGAGGATGCGTTGTTCGACCTCGTCCGCCGCGCCTGGCCCTACCGCGGCCTGCCGCGCGAGGAATTCGACGCCTTGTTAGTGCTCCTCTCCGATGGCATCAGCAGCCGCCGCGGACGGCGCGGCGCCTTCCTGCACCGCGACGGCGTTCACCATCGTCTCCGCCCGCGTCGCGGCGCGCGCCTCGCCGCGATCACCT
>JANWLQ010000113.1 GCA_025450725.1 Terriglobales bacterium | reverse complement strand
GCCCAGGCGCGCCAGCGCGCCGCAGCCGGGCTCAACTCGCCCGCGAAGCTGCGCACCTGCAAGTTTTCGCGCCGCATGCCCACGCTCACGCCGCCGGCGTAGGCGCAGCCGAGCACGTAGAGCGCCGCCAACAATCCCGGCACGCCCACCAGCGCCGGCAAGAGGTGCCGCAGGGTTGACGCATCCGGCGCGGCGAATCCAGCCGAAGCCCACGCGGTCAAGGTAAACAGGGCCGTCGCCGCGGCTACAACTCCCAAGTCGAACAATCCGGCCCGCAAACGGCGATCGAGCGGAGCGACCGGCAAGAGTAATTCCTTGGGCACGGACGAGACCGCGGCCGTGGCCGACATAGGCAGCGGAAGCTGCAAGTAGGCCGCCGACGCACTGGGCACGGCGCGCGCGCGCGTCGCCGCCGACCAGGAGCTCGACGGTTCACGTCGGGTGGCGCGGCGCTCATCGAAGACAGGCTCGGCCAGCGCCGCGTCATCGGTAAGCGGTGTCGGGCGAGCGACAACTTCCGGACCGGGCAACCATGCCCCGACCGCAGGCTCGGGCAGCACCCGCGCCATCTCGGCCAGCGCGCCGCCCCGGGAGAGACTGACAATCGCCGTTGGCGCCGCCGGACGAATCACCGGGTCGGCGATCGGAGGCTCCGGCTTGCGAAAGGCCAAAACCCGTTCCGCGGCGCCGACGGCGCCTATCCGCGCCCGCTCCCGGGAACGGTAGTGTTCGACCCGCTGGCGCATTTCTTCCCGCCAGGCCGGGGGTTCCGGCAGCAGCCGCGCCTGGCATCGGCAGGCGCGCGCATCGCGTTGACAGTTCTCACACCGCATAATAGCTAATGGCCCCGACCAGCGGGCGCACCTATGGTTTTTCCGTCTCGATTCTTGATTATCGTCTGCGTGCTCGCCGCGGCGATTAGCCTTTGTGCGCAAAATCCGGCGCGCCCAGGTAATCAGTCGGATACCCTCGCCCGGCAGAGCCGCCGCTTCCCCATCGCCACCGGTCCCGACGCCGGTGGAACCGTGACCATCGAGGCCGATACGCTCACCGCCACCATCACTCCCACGCGCAAGCAATACGTCGCCGAAGGCAATGCGCAACTCGACTGGAGCGGAATTCGCCTCAGCGCCGATCGCATGACGTATGACACGCAAAGCGGCGATGCCACCGCGACCGGGCACGTCGCCTTCGACAGCGAAGCCGAGCAGACGCATATCGAGGGCGGGCGCGCAACCTATAACTTTCTGAAGGCGACGGGCGAGTTTGACGATTTCCATGGCGTCAGCGGCATCCGGCTCAACGGACGGCGCACCACGGCGTTGGCGGAAAACCCGCTCATCTTTAGCGGGAGCAAGCTGCTCCGGCTGGGCGTCAAACGCTACCGCCTCGAGCACGGCACCATCACCTCCTGCGCGCTGCCCAGCCCCAAATGGACGTTCTCGGCCGGCCGCGCGGATATAGAACTGGGCGCAAATGCGACGCTTCACCACGCCGTGTTCCGCCTCTTTGACGTACCGATTTTTTATGCGCCATTTCTGACCCATTCGACCACGCGCCAGGGCCGTCACGCGGGCGTCCTGGTGCCGGTGGTGAGCAAGAGCAATATCAAGGGATATATTCTCGGCGACAACTTTTACTGGCCGGCCGCGCGCAATGTTAACGTCACCGCCGGGGGCGAGTACCTCAGCGCCCGCGGATGGGCCGACCACCTCGCCATTGCCAGCCTGCCCACCATCCACTCGTCGTTCGGGTTGCAGCTCGATGGCGTGGTCGACCGAGGCCTCGCCACGCCCACCGGCGCGCGCCTGCGCCAGGGCGGGCAGGAACTGCACGTCAACGGCGAGCACGATTCCGACTCCGGTTTCCGCACCGTGCTCGATGCCGACTATTTGTCGTCGTACCTATACCGCCTCGTCTTCAACAACACTTTCGCCGAAGCCATCAACTCCGAAGCTATTTCGACAGCCTTCACCGAAAAACAGTTCGCCGGCCAGGACATCGCCGTCGTCGCCCACCGCTACCAGGATTTTCTCGGCACCAGTCCGCGCGCCAATCTCTCACTCGCAGCGCTGCCGAGTTTCGATTGGCAAGCCTACGCGCAAGCTTTGACCCGCCGCCTGCCGCTCTACTTCAGTTGGGACAACAACGCCGGTCTGCTCGACCGCAGCCAGCCCGGCTTCTCAACCGGCGCCATGGAGCGGGTGGACCTCGCGCCCAAGCTCACGCTGCCGGTAGCGACGCCCGCCGGTGTCGTCACCGGTGATGTGGAAGTGCGCTCGACCTATTACAGCGCCACGCAGGCGCTGCCGGTGGGCGCCGTTTTCAGCGCCGCCCCGGCGCTCCTCGCGCAGGACCTTTGGCGCAATTCGACCAGCGCCAATTTGGAATGGCGGCCGCCCGTCCTCGAGCGCGTCTACAACAATCATATCGAGCACGCCTTCGAGCCGGTCGTCGCCTACAACTTCACCGGCGGCGTAACCGGCGCCAACCGCGTCATACGCTTCGACGACCGCGACATTCTCGCCAACACCCGCGAACTCGAGTACGGTTTCACCAACCGAATTCTTGCCGCCGGCAAGATGCCGGGGCAGTCGCGCGAGCTGGCGTCGTGGACGTTGCTGCAGAAGTACTACTTCAACCCCGATTTCAGCGGCGCCCTCATCACCGGCAATCGCAATGTTTTCCTGGCCACGGAAATGCTCTCGCCTTTCGATGTCGAGGCGCTGCCGCTGCGCTTCTCGCCGCTCAGCTCGGTGGTGCGCGTTTCACCCTTCGCCCGTTTCGACGGTGAATGGCGCCTCGATTACGACAGCCACGACCACCAGGTCACCGCCAGCGCCTTCACCGGCAGTTTTCATTTTGCGAAGAGTTTCTTCTCCGGCAGCGATTACCGCCTCCGCCCGCCGCCCGGGCTGACGCGGATCGGCGCCGCTCCCAGCTTCGATCAGTTCCGGCTCGCGACCGGCTATGGCGACGCAACGCAGCCCGGCAACAGCGTGTCCGGCTCGGTCGCCTATGATGCCACCACCGGACTGATGCAATACACCACCGTGCAAGTCAACCATAATTGGGATTGCTGCGGTTTTTCGCTCGAGTACCGCCGCTTCTCGCTGGCCTCGGTGCGGCGTGAAAATCAATTTCTGTTTAGCTTTACCTTGGCCAACGTCGGTACGTTCGGCAATTTGCGCGGTAACAAACCGTAGGATTAAAAAATTGCACATGTCTTTTTATTTAATTTGGGCCCGGGTTGCGCTGGTTTGCTATTTGCTTGCGCTGGTCGTCGCTCTCGTCGCCGCGCGCCGGCGAGGCTCTTCCGGGCTCACCCGCGCCGCGGTCGCCACCGGCTTCCTATTTCAATTCGTTGGATTGGTTGAGGCGTTGGCCGCGGTTCCGGCTCAGCCCATAGACCTTTACCAAGTCATCACCGCCCTGCTGGCCTTTGTCGTCGCCGCGTTTTTCCTGATGGTGTACCGCACCCATTCCCCGCGCGCGCTCAGTCTTCTGGTGCTGCCGTTGATCGTCGTTCTCGCCGCCGTGGCGGGGCTGGCTCCCATGGGCGCGCGCAGCGGACCCTCGCCGCTCGCCCGCAGCCTGCTGCACAACGGCTGGATCTACGTTCACATTCTGCTCATTATGGTTGGCTATGCCGGGCTGGTGGTGGCCATGGCGGCGGGCGTGCTGTACCTTGCCGCCGAGCGGTCGCTCAAGGCCAAGTCGGCGCCCCTCGCGGCCGAACACTGGATGCCGCCGTTGGAAAAACTCGACCTGCTCGCCTATCGGGCGCTGCTGGTGGGGTTCCCGCTGCTCACCGGAGGGCTGGTGATCGGCGCCTACTGGGCCGATGCTCTGTTCGGGCGCGTTTCGCTCGGCGACCCCACCGTGATGCTCGCGCTGCTCGCCTGGGCCATTTATCTGGTGCTGCTGTTTGCGCGTTGGTCGTCGGGCTGGCGCGGCCGCCGCAGCGCCTATCTCACACTGGTCTGCTTCGCCGTCGCGCTCGCCGGCTGGCTGGTCAATGGCCTCAGCCGGGTTCACTCAATTTTTCTGCAATGACGCTCCAGCTCCTCGGCATTAGTCATCATTCCGCGTCCATTGACGAACGCGAGCGGCTCGCCATTCCGCCCGCCGGGCTCGAGGCCGCCTTGCGGTTGCTGGCGGCGGAGCGTGGCGTGCGCGAGGGCTTGATTCTCTCAACCTGCAACCGGGTCGAGGTGGTCGCGCATACGGATGATGGCCAGAACGGCGACCAGGGACCGGCGCTTGATCTGCGCCACTGGCTTGCGCGCGCCACCGGCCTTGACGCCGCCCCCGACGTTTCGCTTTTTTACCAATTGCGGGGCGATGAGGTGGCGCGCCATCTGTTCCGGGTCGCCTCGAGCCTGGATTCGGTGGTGGTGGGCGAGCCGCAAATACTGGGCCAGCTCAAGCACGCCTACGCCCAGGCCCAGGCCGTCGGGCTGGTCGGCGCCGAACTCGACGCGCTGCTGCCGCGCGCGTTCCATGCGGCCAAACGAGTGCGGGCTGAAACCGGGATTGCGGCGCATCCGGTCAGCGTCAGCCAGGCGGCGGTGGATCTCGCCCGGCAGATTTTCGGCGATCTTTCGCACAAGACCGTGCTGCTCATCGGCACCGGAGCCATGGGGTCGATCGCGGCCCGCTACCTGCTGCGCCAGGGAGCGGCGCGGTTGCTGGTCACCAACCGCACGTTCACGAGCGCCCAGGCGTTGGCCGCCAAACATCACGGCGAGGCCTTTCCGCTCGAGCAGTTGCGGGAGCGGGGCGAGAACGCCGACGTCATTATCGCGTGCACCGGGTCGCCCCATCCGCTCATTACCAAAGCGGATGCCAGCCACTTTCTGGCCCGGCGCCGCGGCCGGCCGATGCTTTTTCTCGATCTCGCCGTTCCACGCGACGTCGAGCCCAGCGTTCACCAGCTTGAGAACGCGTTTGTGTATAACGTGGACGACCTCGACCGAGTGGTGCGCTCGAACCTCGACGAACGCGCCCAGGAGGCGGTCGCGGCCGAGGTCATCATCGAGGCCGAGCTGCGCCAGTACGCGGAACGCCGCCAGGCGCGCGATCTCGCGCCCACGTTGGCGGCGCTGCAAGCCCGCGCCGAGGCAATGCGCGTGGCGGAATGGGCGCGGGTGCGCGGACGGCTCGGTCCGCTCACTCAGGAACAGGAGCAGGCCGCCGAGGCGCTGACCCGCAGCCTGATGCAAAAATGGCTGCACCAGCCCATGGTGCAACTCAAGCTGGCGCAACTCGAAGCCGGCGCCGCCGACCGTGATGCCCTGCTGCAACTGGTCCGCCGGTTGTTTGATCTTTAGCCATGGTTGCCACTCACCCAATTCGGCTAGGCACGCGCGGCTCGGCGCTGGCGCGCTGGCAAGCCGAACACGTGCAAGCACTGCTGGCGAAGCTCGGGCACGAATGCGAGTTGGTGATCATTCGCACCGAGGGCGACCGCCGCACCGATGTCCCGCTGGCTTCGATCGGGGGCAAGGGGCTGTTCACCGAGGACATCGAGCGCCGCTTGCTCGACAACTCGCTCGATTGCGCGGTTCACAGTTTAAAGGACGTTCCCTCGGCCCTGCCGCCCGGGCTCGTGCTCGCCGCCACGCTTGAACGCGAAGACCCGCGCGACGCTCTGGTGGCCGCGGCGGGAACGAGCCTGATGCAGCTTCCGCATGGCGCCCGGCTTGGTACCTCGTCGTTGCGGCGGCAGGCGCAGGCGCTGGCGTTGCGTCCGGACCTGCGCTGCGAAAATGTTCGCGGCAATGTGGATACCCGCCTCCGCCGGTGGCGCGCCGGCGACTACGACGCCCTATTGCTCGCCGCCGCCGGGTTGCGCCGCCTCGGCCTTGCCGATGTTATCGCCGAGTACCTCGACCCTGGCGTGTTCTGCCCTTCGGCGGGCCAGGGCGTTCTCGCGCTCGAATGCCGGGCCGGCGACGCCGCCGCGCTCGCCGCCCTGGCACCGCTCAATCACGCGCCGACGGCGAGCGCCATCACTGCCGAGCGCGCGCTTCTCCTCAACCTCCATTGCGGCTGTGAATCTCCGGTCGGCGCCTATGCCCGCTGGCAGGATGGCCAGTTGCGCCTTTCGGCGGTCGTTGCCTCGCCCGATGGCACCCGAATCGTGCGGCATCAGGCTGCCGGCCTCAAGCCCGAAAGTCTCGCCGCCGAAGTCGCCGAGCATCTGCTTTCCAACGGCGCTCGAGAACTCTTATGACCTGCGGTTGGAATCAAGAATTTGTGATCGCAAGAGTCGCCATGGCAGAGGACATCGCTAAGTACTTCGTACAATCCAGGCCGATCATTGACCACACTGGTCTGACTGGATCGTACGACATTAATCTCCCACCAACCGCGGAGCCCGCGCCACCCAATCGAACGCGAACGGACCCGTTAATATTGGCTAAAGAACTCCTCAAGAAACTGGGTCTCGGTTTGATCCCTGGCGCCGCGCCGGTTCCGGTGATGACTATCGACGACTTCGAACGCCCCACCCCGAACTGATGCCTACCCGTATTATCGTCACTCGCGCCGCGCACCAGGCCGAAGACCTGATCTCCGCCCTGCGCGCGATCGGAACGACACCTATCGCGCTGCCTACGATTGCCATTGCGCCGCCGATGGATTTCGCGCCGCTCGACCGAGCACTGCGCCGGTTGCCTGAATTTGCGGGAGTCATTTTCACCAGCACCAACGCCGTCAATGGATTTTTCGACCGCGCCGATCAACTCGGGGTACAGCCCGACTTCGACCCCGCCGCCTGGCGCTGCGCGGTCGGACCGGCCACCGCCGAAGCTCTAGCGCGACGCCAGGCGCCGGCGCAAATCGTCCCGGTCCGCAACGACGCCGAAGGCATTCTCACCGCGCTCGTGCGGTGCGACGTCGAGGGGCGCACTATCTTGATTCCAGCGGGCTCGCTCCACCGCGACACGCTCGCCCCGCGCTTGCGGGAGCGCGGCGCGACCGTCGCTGTCGTCGAAACGTATCGCACGCTTCCGACCGCGCCGGCCGCGCTGCCCGACGCCGAAATGGTCGTCTTTACCAGTCCCTCGACGGTGAATTATCTGGTCGCCGCTGTGGGCGCGCATTCTCTGCGTGGGGTAACGATCGCCGCCATCGGCCCGACCACGCGCGCTACGGTCGCGGCGTATGGCCTGAAGGTCACCATTGAACCTGAAATGCCGACCACCGCCAGTCTGGTCGCATCCATCAAACAATATCTAAAGCAGCGATAAATGCCCGAGCTCCCCGAAGTTGAAACGATCGCCCGCGGCCTCCGCTCCACGCTGACCGGACGCCGCATCACGGCTATCGCCCACCTGCGAAAATCCATCTATAGCGGTCCGGCGCCGCACATCGAGAACGCCCGAATCAACGCCGTTGAGCGTGCCGGCAAATACCTCGTCGTCACGTTGCATGCCGGCAAGAACTGGCAGCTCATGATCCACCTCGGCATGACCGGGCAAGTGCTGATCGTGGCCGCGGATGCCGAACGCGCGCGCCACACCCATGCCGTTTTTATTCTCGACGACACCCGCGAAATTCATTTCCGGGACCCGCGGCGTTTCGGCCGCATCGCGCTCGCCGCCGCGCCGGCGCAAGGCTTCGCCCCGTCGCTCGGCATTGCCGAGGGCGCTGAGCCGCTCGAAGTCACCCAGGATGCGTTCGTCGCGCTCTTCCACGGCCGCAGCGCCCCCATCAAGAGCGCCCTGCTCAACCAGGCTCTGCTCCGCGGTGTCGGCAACATCTATGCCGATGAGGCGCTGTTCCGCGCCGGAATTCATCCCCGGGCCAGAAAGATTTCCAAGCCCCGGCTGCTCCGCCTACGCGATGCGGTCCGCGCCGTGCTGAACGCCGCCATCGCCGCCGGGGGCTCGTCCATCTCCGATTACGTTGACTCGGGCGGCAACCCCGGCTCCTTCCACTTCCAGCACCGCGTTTATGCCCGCACCGGGGAACCCTGTGAGGTTTGCGGAACCCCAATCCGCCGCATTGTGCTCTCCGGCCGCAGCTCGCACTTCTGCCCCGCGTGCCAAGCCCGCTGACAGGCTCGCGCGTGCTTATATTGTCAGTTCGGTTTTAACCCATGCGGGCGCGCTCATCAGACGCGTCCCGTCCAGGTCAAACGCGAAGAGGATTAAGCCGACGACGGGCTGGTCCTCCACGTGGGGACCCGTTTCGCGGCCCTCGACCTCGAACTCCTCCCATGGAGGACTTGGTGGCTGCGTGCGATGCGACATGGCAACAAACTGAGGGTTGCGCGTATTCTGGTTTCCGGGCTTGATTGAGACCGCGTCGAATTTCGGCGCCAATTGCGATGCAGTTCCGACCAGGGCGGCGTGTGCGAAGACCGTTTCGCCGGCTACTTTCGTGAACATTCGCACGTCACTCCCAGCGAAACACTTTGGCCGAAAGGGCGGTGAAGACGGCGAAGATCACAACCAACGCCACTACGTCGCCGATATGCGCCGACCACGATTCGCCGTTCCAGATGCCGGCGAGCAACGACGCCGCATAGGTGAACGGCGACACGCGGGCCACGGCGCGCAGCGCCGGTGGCAGCGAAGCCACGGCAACAAACAGCCCCGAGATGCCGAGCAGCGGATACAAAAGTACTGCGCCAACCGGCTGCGCAAATCGCGCCGTGGGGATGATGCTCGCGATCAAGAATCCGATCGAACCAATGCTCCATGTGGCGACGAGCAGCGCCAACGTGAAGCCGGCAATCGGCGCATGGATCCCCACCGGGTAATAGCGTTTGCCCGCCAGCACCATCAGTCCGAGCGTGGCTGCGGTGAGAAGCAGCTTCACGATCACATGCGCGGTCAGGATCGCCTGCGGCCGCAGCGGCGTGGCGCGCAGCCGTTTCAAAATCCCGCCCTCGCGATAAATGGCGATGATCGTCACCAGCGACAGCACCGCGCTGATCGCAATAAACAGCGAGGCCAGGACCGGGAACCCGGTTTGGATAAATCCACTATGCGCCAGGTCGGGCGGACTGAGCCGGCCGCCGAGCGCGCGCCCGATCAGTACAAAAATCAACACCGGCACGAAGATCGTCCCGATCGCACCCATGGGTTCGCGCAGGAAAACCTTGAGTTCGATCCAGCTTAGTTTCCAGAGGCCGCGCAGCATGGTGATGTCCTAATCGCGAATCGAACGTCCGGTCAGTTTTAGAAACACGTCTTCGAGATTGGGAGATATGGTGCGGAAATCGGTCACACGAATCTGGTTTTCCGACAGGCAATGAATGACCTCGGTGACGAAATCGTCGCCCCTCCCGTGAATGGTAAACCGCTCGCCGCTACGCGCAACTTCATCAATGCCCGCCGTCGCGCGTAGCCGGCCTTCGGCGGAAGGGTCGCCGGTCGCCCGTATCACCGTCCGCTCCGGGCAGTGCCGGTCCACAAGTCGTTGGGGCGTATCAACGTCAATGATCCGGCCGCGCTCGATGATCGCCACCCGATCGCACAGGCGCTCGGCTTCCTCCATCAAATGCGTAGTCAGAAACACCGTCTTCCCGCGGTCGCGAATGCCGCGCACCAAATCCCAAATCGCGCGCCGCGCCTGCGGGTCGAGCCCGGTGGTCAGCTCGTCGAGAAATACCACCTCCGGATCGTTGATCAGAGCCAGCACAATGAACAATCGCTGCTTCTGGCCGCCGGAGAGGTTCATGAACCAGGAGTCGCGCTTGTCGGCCAGGCCGAGTTGGTCGAGCAGGCGTTCGCCCTCCGCCGGTTTGCGCCGGTAGAGCGAGACCCACAGATCCACGGCTTCCCAGACTTTGATTCTTTTCTGCAACTGCGCTTCCTGAAGCTGCACGCCAATGCGGTCCTGCAGCTTGTAGACGTCGCGGAATGGATGCAGACCGAGCACGGAAACGGTGCCTTGGTCCGCCTTGCGCACGCCCTCAACGCACTCCATGGTTGTGGTCTTGCCCGCGCCGTTGGGGCCTAGGAAGGCGAACAACTCGCCTGGCTCAACACGCAAATTCAATCGGTCGAGTGCGATGACGGTGCCGTACAGCTTGCGCACTTCCTTCAATTCAATCATCGCCGCGGCGTC